>JAJQBL010000086.1 GCA_021203325.1 Clostridiales bacterium
GTTTTTGGGCAAATTGCCTCTTGACAAAGGTCATTACATATCAGGCAACAGACGATGTGACTTTTTACGCACCAAAGCTGCCGCCGATGGCGGCTGGCGGGGATTGCTGCCCGTTACGCCCTGCCGAGGGCGGGCGTAACGTGGCGTCAATTTTGTTGCCCTTTGGTCGTGGAAATCTGACTGTATGGGTACGTTCCTTCCATCAACCCAAGATAGATTGCACCTTAAGTTGATGACATTGCCCCCAAGGGGGATTTACCAAAATCGAATCCGACATGGAAAAAGGTCGCTGAGGAAAACCATGTCGGAAAAAAGTATGTGTATAATGCTGGGCGGTATGCGAATGGTGTTGATGCAGCCGATGAGATTTCCCCCGGCATCCGTCAGGATATTTTATCCGGCAGGATTGCCCCCACAGCAAAGGATGTCTCGGAGGTTGCCACCGCCAAACCGGAGGAACGCCCGGAGAAGGTCAGGCGGCTCCGCAGCATGAGCAAGGAAGAACTAAAACGCATGAGGGAGATCGGTGAAAGTTTCCAGACTGCCAGAAAGGTGACGGAGGAAAGTATGCTGGTTTCTGTCTCCGCTCTGGTGGACACCATGATGAGCAGCTGCAACCGTTGCTTTCACGAATTCCCCAGGCTGCTTGATGACCCGCAGTACCGCACCCAGCTCATTGAGATCATGCAGAAGCCCAAAAACTATATCACGATCATAGAGACTGGCGGTTCTCCGTTATGAATGAAATAGCATTGTATTGGCGTGACCAAAATGGTAACGCCTGCAAACCGGCGAATACAGAAAGGATGTGATCACGCATGAAAGATGAATTTGGAAGTTTACCGCAAGCAGAACAGGAGGCCGTGATGCAGACGATAAAAGAGATGGAGGAATTGAGCGCCTCACCGCCCCGCTTCGACCCCAACGTCGATCTGCACACGGTTACGATGTCTGAACTGTATGACACCACATTTCCACCAAGGACGCCTCTTGTTGACGGGCTGATCTACAGCGGCACCTATCTTTTTGCCGGTTCTCCGAAAATCGGCAAGTCCTTCTTTATGATGCAGCTTGCCTACCATGTGGCGATGGGTATCTCATTATGGAATTATCCTGTCCGGCAAGGCACCGTTCTCTATCTCGCCCTGGAGGACGATTACGCCAGACTGCAAAGCCGGTTGATGCAGATGTTCGGTGTGGAGGCCACCGATCACTTGATACTGACCACACAGTCGAGGACGCTGGAGGAGGGACTGACCGAACAGATGGAGCGCTTTATGCAGCGGCACCCGTATACCAGCCTTGTGATTGTGGATACGTTGCAGAGGGTCAGGGAGATCGGGACGGAAACCTATAGCTATGCGATGGATTACAAAAATATCGCTGCCATGAAGGAATTTACGGACAGGCACAATATTTGTCTGCTGATTGTCCATCATACCAGGAAAATGGAGGCCAGCGACTCGTTTGAAACGATTTCCGGCACGACCGGCCTGTTGGGAGCTGCCGATGGAGCTATTGTCCTGCAAAAGAAGAAGCGCATCGAGGACACCGCCACCATGCAGATCGTCGGCAGAGATCAGGAGGATCAGGAGCTGACATTGGAGTTTGACCGGGAGCGTTGCTTCTGGCAGTTGAGCAATGTGGAAAAGACCATCTTTTCGAGGAAGGCCGATCCCCTGCTCTATTCCATTGCCGGTTTTATGGTGGATAAAAGTGAATGGACAGGCACTGCAACGGAACTGGTGGAATTGCTTGACTGTGCCGACCTCAAGCCCCATGTTCTGACCAGGAAGATGAACGCCGGAGTATCTGACCTCTACAACAAGTTCGGCGTCAGCTACACCCAGAATGAGCGGAGCCGGGACAAGCGCACCTTTACGCTGCGAAATAGGAAGGAAGTGGTTGATATTGATGCGATCAGGCAGGAAAAAGGCGGCGCTTCTCCTTCGTGACGCTATCTGTGTGACGCATAGGGGTGTATCAATAGCGTCACAAAAAAGTCAGGCCAGCCGCCAGGCAGGATAAAACCTGCGGCAGTTGGCCTGATTGTCATTTACCGAACAGGTCGCCGTGTGACCCGGTACGGGCCAGCGTCAGCACCAGCACATCACCATCAATGCGATAGATAAGCAGCCAGTCCGGCAGGATGTGGCATTCCCGGTGACCCACCCAGTCGCCGGTCAGCTCGTGGTCTTTGTTCTTCTCCGGGAGCGTTTCGCCCAGGGCAAGGCAGGCCACAACATCCTCCAACAGCTCAATTTTCAGCCCTCGCTTGATGGCCCGCTTATAGTCCTTTTTGAACTGAGTAGTAAGTTTGACAGTATATTTGGTTTTCCTCATTTTTTCAGCTCCGCAAACATCTCATCCAGGTCGGTATATCCCTTTACAGAGGGGTCATGTGCGATACGCTCCGCTTCCAGCATGGCGGAAATCGTCTCCTTGTTGGGCTGATCGAGCCGCACATCGAACGGGAACCCACCGACACGGAGGGACTGGCGCAGAAAGACATTGATCGCAGTCGTCAGGTTCATGCCCAACTCCCCATACAGGGCTTCACACTGCTTCTTGATGTCACTGTCCATGCGGACACTGAAGTTTGTCGAATTAGCCATGAAAATCAGCTCCTTTCACATTTCATTGCACCTGTATTATACAGCGTTTGCAATGCAAAATCAACTCAAAAGACGCAAGATTCACAAAATCTTATTTTTTGACCAGGTTACACAGCAGATCAGCGCCGTGACGCTGTTTCTGTGACGCATGGGGGTGTATCAATAGCGTCACAAGCGTCACAGCGTCACACAACGAAAAGAAACGCAGGGATGAACCCGGTATGGCAGCCTTCCATACCGGGTTTTTCACATTCAGGAATGGAGGTATGCTTTTGGCAAAAACGAATTACACGGCGGTCGCCGTCTTTGACGGGGACATGGATGCAACTCAGGCGTTTATTTCTCTGATTGCCCGAAAAATAAGCATAGCTATTTCACAAGAAATGCTTGCTAAATCGGAATTACCGTGCTATACTACAGACAAGGTTCCAACGCCCCAAAACCTTGCGTCTGGATTATGCGGGTAACGGATATGTGGAACGAACCAGAACGGAGCAAGGCGAGCGCCCTTCCCTCCGGCACCGTCAGGGCGGCGATCTACTGCCGCCTCTCGAAAGACGATGAATTGCAGGGTGAGAGCGCCAGCATTGCCAATCAGCGCAGTATGCTTCAGGACTACTGTGAAAAGCAGGGATGGGAGGTCATAGCAGTCTATCAGGACGACGGGTTCACGGGTTTGAGCATGGATCGCCCTGATTTTCAGAGAATGTTGAAAGCAGCCGAGGCCAGGATGATAAATCTGGTCATCACGAAGGATCTTAGTCGATTAAGTCGTAATTATCTGGAAGCTGGCAAGATGATCGAGGAATTCTTCCCCCGTCATGGTGTCCGCTATATCGCTCTGAACGACGGCATTGATACTATGCTGGACAACAACGATATAGCGCCCTTCAAAAATATCCTCAACGAATTTTATTCGAGGGACATCTCCAAGAAGGTACACGCCTCTTACTACCTCAAAGCAACAAGGGGCGACTTTACCGGCTGTGTGGCTCCCTTTGGGTACGTCAAAGACCCGGAGTGCAAGAACCACCTGCTCATTGACGAGGAGACAGCGCCCATTGTCCGGCAGATTTTCGATTATGCACTGGAAGGACGTGGCCCAGGTTATATCCGTCGCCGCCTGGAGATGGACGAGATACCCTGCCCCACCTGGTGGAACCGGCAGCGAGGCATCCGAAATCACTTCACCAAATGGGAGCTGGCTGACCCGGATAACGGAAGGTATCTCTGGGATGATTCAGTCCTGAAGGATATGCTGATCAATCCTGTTTATATGGGCTGTATGGCATCCCAGAAGAAGAACTACCGCTTCAAGATCGGGACGATTGGTGAGAAGAAGCCAGAGGACTGGATCGTCGTTGAGGAAACCCATGAAGCCATCGTCACCGCCGAGGAATTCGAGATCGTCCAGAAGAAGCTCAAGGCCAGACAGCGGCCAAGGGATGACGGCAATTTCAGCCTGTTCGCCGGTCTTATCAAGTGCGGCGAATGTGGAAAGGCGCTGACCATCCGTAAGACCAACGCCAAGCAGCCGAAGGACATCTACGCCTGCTGGACGTACAACCGGTACGGCAAGCACCACTGCACCCAGCACCGAATTGAGTACGACGTTCTCTATGACATGGTTCTCTCCAAAATTCAGGAGTGTGCCGCTGCTGCCCTGGCAGATGATAAGGAAGTTCTTGACCAACTGAGCAAATCCTTCCGGTCTGAGCAGGAAGATCAGCTACAGGCCATCTCCCGACAGGTTGCCAAGGACACCGAACGGCTCTCGCTGCTGGACAGAATGGTTGTGAAGCTCTATGAGGACATGATCGCCGGGCGCATCTCTGAGGCCAACTTCAATCTGATGATGAAGAAAGCCCAGGATGAACAGGTGGAACTGACCGACCGAGTAAAGTACAACAAGAAACTGCTGACCGACCAGAACAAGCTGACCCGTGACAACCAGCAATGGCTGGACATGATCCGGGAATACGCCGACATTCAGGAGCTTGACGCCGAAACCCTGCAAAAGCTCATCCGGGAGATCACCGTCCATGAGGACATCGACGAGGACGGAACCCGGAATATCACCGCAGAAATTCGCTTCAATCTCAAACCTTTGCCGGAGCCGATGGGCGGCTCCGAACCTACAACTGAATAAGGACACACACGAACAATCCAGATAGCAGAGGGATAAGCGTGGTACCGAAAAACACACACCGCCGCCCGCCATTTGCTGATGTTACACCTAATTAGGTATGAACCCCGATTTTTCGGAAAAACCGAAAAACCTTGAAAAATCAAGGAAAATTCGAGGTCACTTCCACCTAAACGGGTATGACACAGCTCATGGCGGGCGGCGGTGTCGCCCTGATCGGTACTACTCTGGTTCCGCTTCTCTCTGGCCTGTTTGGTTGAGCCGCGGAGGTAATATCCTTTGAACAGCATACTCGAACAGATCACTGACTGGATAAAGGAAATGCTGGTCAGTGCGGTCATGAATAATCTGTCGGGGATGTTTGATTCGGTCAACCAGCAGGTTGGGGATGTTGCGACACAGGTGGGGACGACCCCGGCGAACTTCTCGCCGGGTGTCTTCTCCATGATACAGTCTGTGTCCGAGTCAGTCATCGTCCCGATTGCGGGCATTTTCCTCACGATTATCGCCTGCTACGAGCTTATTCAGATGATTATCGACCACAACAATCTCGCCAATTTTGAAACCTGGATTTTCTTCAAATGGATTTTCAAGACCTTCGTCGCTGTGATGCTGATTACCAACTGCTTCAATATCGCCATGGCGGTGTTTGATGTAGCCCAGAGCGTGATCAACAGCGCCAGCGGCATTATCGGCACGTCCACTTCCATTGACGGTACGACGCTGGCATCCATGCAGACCACGCTGGAGGCTATGGAGATCGGGGAGCTTTTGAGTGTCCTGATGCAGACGCTTGTTTTGAGCTTTGGTATGTGGATCATGGGCCTGATTATCTTTGTCATTGTCTACGGGCGTATGATCGAGATTTACCTGATGGTCAGCCTTGCACCCATCCCGTTCTCCACCTTTGGGAACCGCGAGCAGAGCCAGATCGGGCAGAACTATCTGCGTTCACTGATGGCGCTGGCATTCCAGGGCTTTCTCATTATGATCTGTGTCGGCATTTACGCAGTCCTAATCCAGAGCGTTTCCATCAGCGATGACATCGTTGCCTCCCTGTGGGGCGTGATGGGCTATACCGTGCTGCTGTGCTTCACGCTGTTTAAGACAGGTTCCCTGTCCAAAGCAGTGTTCTCGGCGCACTGATAAGAAGGAGGTTTTACGATTGGCAGCATATATTTCCGTCCCGCGCGATTTGACGCGGGTGAAGTCCAAAATCTTTTTTAACCTGACGAAGCGGCAGCTGATCTGCTTCGGGTCGGGCGCTCTGATCGGCGTCCCGACCTTTTTCCTGCTCCGTCAGGTGGGCAATGTTTCCTTGGCAGTGATGGGCATGATGATCGTCATGCTCCCGCTGTTCTTCCTTGGAATGTACGAGAAGGACGGCCAGCCGCTGGAGGTCATTGCAAAGCAGTTCATTCAGGCAAAATTCATTCGCCCCAAAGTCCGGCCCTATCAGACCAATAATTATTATGCGGCCCTGATCCGGCAGGCGGAGGCAGAACAGGAGGTACAGCGCATTGTTCTCAATTCCTACGAGAAAAAAGGCGGCAATGGACAAAAGCGTTAAGGTGCCGGAGAACCTCTCCCGCAGTGACCAGAAGAAAATTCAGCAGGTCATTGAGAAGGCGCGCCGTGATGACGGCGTTCCCCGCACTGCGCAGCAGTCCATCCCCTTTGAACGGATGTTTCCGGACGGCATCTGCCGCACCGGGGACAGGTATTATTCCAAAACCATTCAGTATCAGGACATCAACTACCAGCTTGCCCAGCAGGAAGACAAGACCGCGATCTTTGAGGAGTGGTGCGGCTTCCTGAATTTCTTCGACAGCTCCATCCATTTCGAGCTGTCCTTTATGAATATGTCCACCGATGTGGAGCAGTTTGAAAAGAGCGTCCGCATCCCGCCCATGCGCGACGGCTTCGACGACGTGCGCAGCGAGTTCAGCCAGATGCTCCGCAAGCAGCTGGCACAGGGCAACAACGGTCTGACAAAGACCAAATACCTGACCTTCAGCATCCAGGCGGATTCCATGAAGTAGGCAAAGCCCCGGCTTGACCATGTGCAGACGGATTTGCTGAACAACTTCCACCGGCTGGGCGTCTCGGCCAGGGTGTTAAACGGCAAGGAGCGCCTGCGCGTCATGCACAGTATGTTCCACATGGGCAGCCGCGATAAGTTCTATTTCGATTGGAACTGGCTTGTGAAGTCTGGCCTTTCGGTAAAAGATTTCATCGCGCCTACGTCCTTCTCCTTCCCCGGCGGGCGCACTTTCCAGATGGGGAGTATGTACGGCGCGATGAGCTATCTGGCGATCACAGCCTCAGATTTGAGTGACCAGCTGCTGAAAGACCTGCTGGAGATGGATTCCAGCGAGATCGTCACGCTGCACATTCAGTCTGTAGACCAGAATAAGGCCATTAAAACCGTCAAGCACACCATTACGGAGCTTGACCGCAGCAAAATCGAGGAGCAGAAAAAGGCCGTCCGTTCCGGGTATGACATGGATATAATTCCGAGCGATCTGGCTACCTACGGCAAGGACGCCAAAGACCTGCTGAAAGAATTGCAGAGCCAGAATGAGCGGATGTTCCTCATCACATTTTTGGTGATGAACACCGGAAAGACGCCCCAGGAGATGGAGAACAACGTGTTCCAGGCCAGTTCCATCGCCCAGAAGCACAACTGCAACCTGCGTCGGCTGGATTTCCAGCAGGAACAGGGGCTGATGTCCTCCCTGCCGCTGGCGATGAACCAGATCGAGATTCAGCGCGCGCTGACCACTTCCTCCACGGCGATTTTCGTACCGTTTACGACCCAGGAGCTGTATCAGGACGGGAAAGAGGCAATCTACTACGGCCTGAATGCCCTGTCCAACAACCTGATTATGGTGGACAGGAAGATCCTGAAAAACCCCAATGGCCTGATCCTCGGTACACCCGGTTCCGGCAAGTCGTTCTCCGCAAAGCGGGAAATCACCAACGCCTTTCTGGTGTCGGATGACGACATCATCGTGTGTGACCCGGAGGCCGAATACACCGCTCTGGTGCAGCGTCTGCACGGACAGGTGGTAAAGATCAGCCCCACCAGTACACAGTATATCAACCCCATGGACATCACCGACGACTATTCCGAGGAGGATTCGCCGCTGGCCTTAAAGAGCGACTTTATCCTGTCGCTGTGTGAGTTGGTCGTCGGCGGCAAGGACGGCCTGTTGCCGGTAGAAAAGACGGTTATCGACCGTTGTGTCCATCAGATTTATCAGCCCTATTTTGAAAACCCGACCCCGGAGAATATGCCGATTCTGGAAGACCTCTATAACGCTCTGCTGAAACAGGAGGAAAAAGAGGCGCATCATGTGGCCACTGCTCTTGAAATCTATGTCAAAGGCTCTCTGAACCTGTTTAACCATCACACCAATGTGGACATCCAGAACCGGTTCGTCTGCTACGACATTAAGGAGTTGGGGAAGCAGTTGAAAAAGCTGGGGATGCTCATCGTCCAGGATCAGGTGTGGGGGCGCGTCACGGCCAACCGGAACGCCGGGAAAAGCACCCGCTACTATGTCGATGAATTCCACCTTCTCCTGAAGGAGGAACAGACGGCAGCGTATTCCGTAGAGATTTGGAAGCGCTTCCGTAAGTGGGGCGGCATCCCCACCGGCATCACGCAGAACGTCAAAGACCTTTTGTCCAGCCGCGAGGTGGAGAATATCTTTGAAAACTCCGACTTTATCATCATGCTGAACCAGGCTGCGGGCGACCGTCAGATTCTGGCGAAGCAGCTGGGTATCTCGCCTCATCAGCTGTCCTATGTGACCCACTCCGGTGAAGGCGAAGGTCTGCTGTTCTGTGGCAACGTGATTTTGCCCTTCGTTGACCACTTCCCGCAGGACACTGAGCTTTATAGCATTATGACGACCCGCCTGAGTGAGATCGTGGAACGGGAGTCACAGAATGAAAAGTAAGACGACGCGGCTTCGGTTTACAGAGGATGAGCTGGATAACAGCGCAGTCGGAAAGGCTGCGCGGAAAGCAGAGCGGGCTGCGGATAAAGCAGACAAAGCGAAATCGAAGCTGCGGACAGAGAAAGAAAAATCGAAACTGCGCGACTCGGCGGCGCGTGAGGAGCCAGCGGAAGAAGCTGCTCCACATGGCACGTCAGAAAAAGGCACCGCATCGCGCGGCGAAAATCCCCAGGGTGCTGCTGCCCGTCGCGCAGAGTCGAAAGCTGATACAACACACGGCGAAAGGCTGCAGGGTGCGGCTTCCCGTAGAGCTGCTCCGAAAGGTGAGACATCGAAAGGAACTGAATCCCGTAGCGCTGGTACGACAGCAACGACTGCGGCTACTCCTAAAAGCAAGCTGAGAACGGAATCCACGGCAACCAAAACCGTGAAGGACCGGCTCCGCTTCGACGCTGACGCAAAGGAGGTGGTGTCCCCCGCCAGTCGGGGGAGCCACATTGCCACTCGTGCGGTTACTGACTCTGTTTCCGGCACCATTCACCGGCAGATCGCCGAGGGTGAGGACGATAACGTGGGTGTTCAGGCGGCGCACCAGAGCGAGGAGGCGGTGGAAACTACCGGCCACGTTCTCAGTGATGCTTCTTACAGCCGTAAGCTGAAAGCCTATGACAAGGCCGCAAAGCTGGAGGGCAAAGCGGATAAGGCCAATGTCAACGCACTCTATCAGCAGTCGCTGGCAGATAACCCGGAGGCTGCATCGAACCTGATCTCCCGCTGGAAGCAGAAACAGGCCATCAAAAAGGAGTACGCCGCGGCGAAAGCTGCCGGAGGTACCGCAACCCATACCGCTGCTACGGCGAAGGGCGCACAGGAGGCGGCAAAGGAAACCGGCACGGTAGTGGAGAAAATCGGCGCGTTTGTATCTGAAAACAGCCATTTTCTTATCATCGCCGGAATTTTGCTTCTGCTGATTCTGGTCATCATGGGGATGTTCTCCTCATGCACTGCCATGTTTCAGGGTGCCGCGACTACAGTTGCTTCCAGTACCTACCCCAGCGAGGACGCGGATATGCTGGCGGCAGAGGAACAATACTGCGCGCTGGAACAGGAGCTTCAGGACTATCTGGACAACTATGAAAGCACCCACGACTATGACGAATATGTCTATGAGCTGGACGACATCGAGCATGATGCTTATGTGCTGATCTCTGCGATCACTGCCCTGATGGACGGCAACGCCTGGACAATCGACGAGGTGCAGGACATCATCCAGATGCTTTTCGACGAGCAGTACACCCTGACGGAGACTGTCACCACCGAAACGCGATACCGCACGGAAACCAGAACGGGAACGCGGACGGTCACAGAGACAGCCATCGACCCGGAAACCGGCGAGGAGTACGAATATGAGGTTGAGGAGGAATATGAGTACGAAGTGCAGGTGCCGTACACCTACTATATCTGTACGGTGACGCTGGAAAATTTCAACCTCTCCCATGTGCCGGTGTACGTTATGAGCGAAGAACAGCTGGAACGGTATTCCCTGTATATGTCCACGCTGGGAAACCGCCCGGACTTGTTTGCGGACTCCAGCTACGTTTCCCTTTATTACAACACCGACTACACCACCTATGAAATCCCGTCCGAGGCACTGAGTGATGAGGCGTTTGCCAACATGATTGCGGAGGCTGAGAAATATCTCGGCTACCCGTATGTGTGGGGCGGCAGCTCACCGAGTACCA
>JAJQBL010000059.1 GCA_021203325.1 Clostridiales bacterium
CCCCCCCCACGCAGAAGGCCCACACCAGGTCCTTCCCCAGGGCAGACGGGGGCGACAGGCGGTTCACCAGCTCGCCATATTCCTGATTGGTCATCAAAATTCCTCCGTATCCTTCAGATAGGGAGAGTATGGCCGTTTTTCAGAAAAATATACGCACCGTCCAGCTTGCCACCACAAAGCCGGTCAAATCGGCGCACAGGGCGGCGGGGATGGCGTAGCGGGTTTTCCGAATCCCGGCGGCGCCGAAATAGACCGCCACGGTGTAGAAGGTGGTCTCGGTGCTGCCCATCATCACCGCCGCCGTCCGGCCGATTTGGGAGTCGGGGCCGTAGGCGGCAATCAGCTCCGCCCCCACCCCCAGGGCTCCGCTGCCGCTGACGGGCCGCAGCAGCACCAGGGCCACCGTCTCCGCCGGGATGCCCAGCAGGTTCAGCAGGGGGCCCAGGGCCTCCGCCGCCAGGTCGAAGGCGCCGGAGGCCCGGAGCATATAGATGGCGGTCATCAGCCCCACCAGCGGCGGCACGATGCGGAGCAGCACCTTCAGCCCCTCCATGGCCCCCTCCCCCAGGGCGCCGTAGACGTCCACCCCTTTCACAAGGCCGGCCACTGCCGCGGCCAGCAGGATGCCGGGCACCAGCAGGGCCGTCAGCAGCGTCATGGGTTCCTCCTTCCCGCCCATCGAAACAGCTTCGCCGCACCGATTCCTGCGCACAGGGCCGCCAGGGAGGTCAGCCAGACGCAGGGCAGGATGTCAAAGGGCGTCTCGCACCCGGCGGCGCTCCGTACCGCCGCGACGGTGGTGGGAATCAGCTGGATGGAGGCGGTGTTGCACACCACAAAGAGGCACAGGCTGTCGGAGGCCGCGCCGGGGCTGCTGCGGACCATCCGCTGGGCCGCCTGAATCCCCAGCGGGGTGGCGGCGTTGCCCAGCCCCAGCAGGTTGGCGGAGACGTTGGCGGAAATCAGCTCCATGGTCTCCCTGTCCTCCCTTGCCTCCGGGAACAGCCGCCCCAGCACCGGCCGCAGCAGCTGCTGCAGCCCCTCCAGCATCCCGCACCGGCGCATGACCTCCATCACCCCCATCCACAGGCACAGCATCCCCGCCATGGAGAGGCACAGCTCCACGGCGGCCTGGGCTCCCTCCGCCGCCGCCGCGGAAACCGCCCCCAGAGAGCCGGTGGCCCCGCCGCACAGAAGGCTGAGGGCGACCATCGCCGTCCAAAGTACCGTTATTGCCATCTTGTCATCACCCGCTTCACCCTATGTCCCGGCGGCCGGAAACATGCCCTGAGCGCTGCAACTTTTTTCAGAACTTCAAACGATATTTCGCGATTTTCCTTGACTTTCGGTGGGAAATCAGGTACAATACAACTAGCAATATTACAAGAAAATTCTTGATGAATGGAGGGGGAAGCATGAAATCAACAGGTATTGTGCGCAAGGTGGATGAATTGGGCCGAATCGTGCTGCCAATCGAACTGCGTAGAACGTTAGATATTGCGGAACGGGATGCGCTGGAGATTTATGTAGGCGGTGCTTCAATCGTACTGCGGAAATATCTGCCGTCCTGCCTCTTTTGTGACAGTTCGGAGAACGTAGTCACGTTTGAAGGGAAGACGATTTGCCGGGCTTGCCTGGAAAAGCTGAAGCACCTTTGAACCGCCCATTCGGAAGAATCATGCCGCTTGCCGCAGCGCCGGAGCCTCAGGGATGCTCCGGCGCTGCGTTCTGCTTTGGATGGGCTTTGGACAGCAAAAAACGGAGGGCCTCCTGTTGGGAGGCCCTCCGTCCTGTCACGGGCCGCTGCCGGCCCGCCGGGTATGAGGAGAGGAAACCTTACTTGTTCGCCTTGCCCTCGCCCCAGCCGGGTGCGAAGATGGTGTTGTCCACGGCGAAGATGATGACCATAGCCACGCCGCCGGTGACGATGGTGGTGACGATGCTCTGGACGGTGTTGCGCAGGGCCTCGTTGGCGATCAGGGCGATGACCACAGGGTTCCAGACGCAGGTGAACAGGTTCATCACCAGGAACACGGCGATGGTGGCCAGCAGGTGCATCCCGATCTGGGGAGCCAGGGGGCCGTGGCTCTTAAAGGTCACGTTGCGCTGGAGGGGGAAGTTGACGCACTCGCCCAGGAAGATGGTGGTCAGGTTGGCCAGGGTGTAGGCCAGGCCGCCGCTGGCCAGGGAGTTGCCGATGATGGCCAGGTTGAAGTCAATCCCCAGCACCGTCACGGGGATGTTGGGCCAGAGCCATTCGGCGTCGCCCACAACGCCCTCGTAGAAGGATGGCAGGAACATCAGCAGCAGCATCTTCAGGAAGGTCACCACATAGCTGAAAATGACGAACAGTCCGCCCTTCCGAATCCATTCGGCAGCCTTGGGGTGCTTCTCACTAAAGTCGTTCAGGAAACCTGTCAGTTTTTCTTTCATAGATGCGTTCTCCTTTCAAATCAGTGCATATTGTCGGCCTTCTTCTTGATGCTCAGCTGGCGGAAGAATCCGGCGATGATTTTGCCGAGGCCCTTGAAGAATGCGATGGCGTGGCCGTTGACGATGGTCAGGATGCCCTCACACATGGACTGGGAGCACATGCCGCCTGCCATCTTGCCGATGGCGCGGAAGGGCATATTGTAGATGAAGGTGATGTTCAGGTCGGGCTGGCCCTTCTCAATGCTCTTGTTCAGCATGGAGGTCAGAATCTTGTAGACAAGGCGGGCCTTCAGGCTCTTGGCGTAGTACAGCTGGCAGATGGCGTCGTTCATCTGCAGGGTGCCGCTCCAGTGTCCGTCGGGGATGGGGTGACCCAGCAGGGCCTCGAACTCCTGGTCGGAGACCTTGGTGATCTTGCCGGAGGCGTAGCTGGGCAGCTTGCTCATGTCATAGGGCAGCTCCGCATCGGTGCCCTTGACGGTGACGGTGCCGCTGAGCTTGATGTCGGCCACGCTGGCGCCGATGAGGATGTCATACTTGCCGGACTCCACCTCGAACCGGTTGGTCTTGACGTTGAAATAACGGAACGCCTTATCGTCCAGGGTGATGGTGACGGTCTTGCTCTCCCCGGCCTTCAGGAACACCTTCTGGAAGCCCTTCAGCTCCTTGACAGGGCGGAACACGCCCTTGCACTTGGCGCTGACGTAGAGCTGCGCCACCTCTGCGCCGTCCCGGTCGCCGGTGTTGGTCAGGGTGAAGGTGGCCTCCTTGTCGGAGACGGTCAGGTCGCTGTAGGCGAAGGTGGTGTAGCTCAGGCCGTAGCCGAAGGGGAAGAGGACGGGGACGCCCGCCGTCTCAAAGTAACGGTAGCCCACATACAGGCCCTCGCGATACTCCACGGAACGCTCCTTGGCGGGGAAGTAGGGGGCGGAGGGGGTGTCGGAATACTCCAGAGGATAGCTCTCAGACAGCTTGCCGGAGGGGTTCACCTCGCCCATGATGGCCTTCAGCACGGCGGCCGCACCGGCCTGGCCGCACAGATAGCCGTGAATCAGGGCCTTGCACTCGTTCAGCCAGGGCATCTCCACGGAGGAACCGGCGCTCATCACCGCCACCACGTTGGGGTTCACCTTGCTGACGGCGTGAATCAGGCTGATCTGGCTCTGGGGCAGCCGCATATGGGACCGGTCCAGGCCCTCGGACTCGGAAATCTCGTCCAGGCCGATGTACAGCAGCACCACGTCCGCCTTTTTGGCCAGCTCCACAGCCTTCTGCTCCATGGCGGGGTCGCCTGCGCCGGTGCGGGGATAGCCGGCCTCGAAGCCCACCACATTCAGGTCGAAGTTGCCGATGACGTCCATGGCATGGTCCAGCTTGGTGCAGTTCACCACGGAGGAACCGGCGCCCTGATAACGGGCCTTCTGGGCGAACTCGCCAATGACGGCCACCTTGGTGCCCTTGCTCAGGGGCAGGATATTTTCATCATTCTTCAGCAGGACGATGGACTGCTCGCTGGCCTTCTCCGCCATGGCGTGATGGGCCTCCACGTCGAAGCTGGTGCCCTTGACGGCGTCGCAGGCGGCGCGGGTGGGGAGGATAACGTCCAGGATTTCGTCCACGCGGGTGTTCACGATGTCCTCGGAGATGCGGCCATCCTTCACGGCCTGAATCAGCTCCTCATCGGAGTCGCCGCCGGTGGTGGGCATTTCCAGATGGGAACCGGCGCGGACGCCCTCCACATGGTCGTTGGAGGCGCCCCAGTCGGACACCACGAAGCCGTCAAAGCCCCACTCATCCCGGAGGATCTCCTGGAGGAGATGATAGTTCTCGTTGGCGTAGACGCCGTTCACCATATTGTAGGAGGACATGAGGCTCCGGGCCTTGCCTTCCTTCACGGCGATCTCAAAGCCGGTCAGGTAAATCTCCCGCAGGGTGCGCTCGTCCACCACGGAGTCGGAGGCCATCCGGCGCAGCTCGGTATTGTTGGCGGCGAAGTGCTTGGGGCAGGCGGAGATGCCCTTGGACTGGATGCCCCGGATGTAACCGGCGGCCATCTTGCCGGCCAGGTAGGGGTCCTCGCTGAAATACTCAAAGTTACGGCCGCACAGGGGGGAGCGCTTGATGTTCAGGCCGGGGCCAAGGAGGACGGCCACGTCCTGCACAGCGGCCTCTTCGCCCAGGTACTGGCCCATGGCCTCGCCCAAGGCGGGGTCCCAGCTGTTGGCCATGGTGGCGGCGGTGGGGAAGCAGGTGGCGGGGACGGAACCGTTCAGGCCCAGCTGGTCGCCTGCGCCCTCCTGTTTCCGGATGCCGTGGGGGCCGTCGGACAGGCTGATGCTGGGCACGCCTGCGCTGTCGGTGGAACGGGTGGCCCAGAAGTCGCGGCCGGAGAGCAGGTAACATTTCTGTTCCAGCGTCATTTTGGAGATGATGTCCTGGTGTTTCATAATATCTTTCCTTTCCTCTAAAAAATGCTGTATCTCAGTCGTCCGTTGCAGTTAAGACAACACCGCACAGCTCAGCGCCGCTGAACTGCCGGGTCTTGCCTCACCTGAGGGCAATGCGGGGGTATACCGGCCTCCCCACGAAGGGGGAGGCCGGTGGGGTTGTTACTTGGGAAGCTCAGAGCAGACAGGGAAGCTTACTGCTGGCCAGCCTTCCGCTTCTTCATGAAGCTGTAGATCAGGAAGACTTCCCAGACCACCAGGACGACGCCCACGCCGATGTTGACGCCGAAGAGGACGGTCTCCCAGATGTTGTTCTGGGTGGCCAGCTCAATGCCCTCATCGCTGTAGGTGCGGCTGTTGACCACGACGTACAGGATACGGTGGACAGACTGGCGGAGGGCCTGCTGAGCGCCGGCGGTCTCGGTGAACATCATCTTGCTGGTGGTGGTGTCATAGGCGACCAGCATCAGGTCGGTGCCGTTCCGGACGGCCTGGTCAGCGCTCTGGAAGCCGTACACACCGAAGTAGTCGGTCTCCACGAAGCCCTCGAAGCCCCATTCGTCACGCAGGACGGTCTCGCAGAGCTCAGAGGTGCCGCCGGCCCAGCGGTTGCCGATGTAGTTGAAGGAGGACATAACGGCCTGAGCGCCGCCTTCCTTGACGGAGATCTCGAAGGGCTTCAGATAAATCTCACGCATGGCCTGCTCAGTGGTCCAGGTGCAGAGCATATCGCAGCGGTTGGACTCCTGATCGTTCAGGGCGAAGTGCTTCATGTAGGCGTACACGCCGTGGGACTGTGCGCCCTGAATGGCGTTGGCGGCCATGGAGCCGGAGAGCACGCCGTCCTCGGAGTAATACTCGAAGTTACGGCCTGCGAAAGCGGAGCGGTGAATGTTCATGGCGGGGCCATACCAGCCGGAGGTGTCCATCTCGTCGGCCATCTCACCGATGGAATCGCCGAAGGCATAGGCAATGTCATCGTTCCAGGTGGCGGCGATCATGACGGCGGCAGGGAAGCCCACGGAGCCCTGACCGGTGAAGTTGTTGTTGATGGAGGCGGGGCCGTCGCAGTCATTGGTGCGATACTTGCCGATGCTGTCAATGGAGCCGGTCTGATAGCCGCCCAGGGCCACCAGGCTGACCGCCTCATCAATGGTCAGCTCGTCCAGCAGGTCATCCCACAACTCATCGTCGTAGTCCAGGCCGCGGAGGTCCACCAGTTCCACGCCGTTGCTGGCGCCCCAGGTGGGATATTCCGCATCCGCATCCTCATCGGCGGCGGTGGCTTCGGCGGTCAGGTAGTTGCTGGCGTTGTAGAAGGTAGCCTTGGCCTCATCGCTCATGCTGTAGCTGGTGGGGGCAGCGGTAGCCTCATCGTAGTTGGCGAAGCCGTCGGCGCGGGACAGATAGGTCACATCGCCGCGGGCATAGTCGAACTGGTTGACGGCGGCAACTTCATCGCTGTCGCGGGGGTTGTCCTCATCATAGACCACGGTCGCGTCCACGGTGTAGGTGACGGAGTCAATGATGGTGTTGGCGTCGGAGTTGATGGAGATGATGTAGTCGCCTGCCTCCAGGACATAGCAGCCATAGCCGGTGTCGTCATAGGAGGCCATCTGCTCGATGGGGATGGAGAAGCTGATGGTTTCGGAAGTGCCGGGCTCCAGGGTATCAGTCTTGCCGAACTCCACCAGGTTGGCGGTGGCCTTCTCAATGCCGCCGTTGGTGTAGGGCGGGTTGTAGTAGATCTCCACCACGTCCTTGCCGGCCACGGTGCCGGTGTTGGTGACGGTGACGTCGAAGGTGATGTTGGTGCCGTCGCTGGAGAAGTTGCTGAGCTCCTGGGTGAACTCAGTATAGCTCAGGCCATAGCCGAAGGAGTACTGAACCATGTCGTCATAGTCGAACAGCCCCTCTGCCGCGGCGGTGGTGTAGAACTTGTAGCCCACATAAATGCTCTCCACATAGTTCACGAAGGTGACATTGTTGTAGGCGCTGTAGTAATCGTTGGCTTCGGTGTACTCGTCCATGTTGTCATACTCGAAGTTGCCGAAGTTGTTCCAGGTGGGGGTGGCGGTCAGGTCATACACATAGGTGTCGACCAGCTTGCCGGAGGGGTTGACGGTGCCGGCCAGGACCTCGCCCAGAGCCTCAAAGCCGCTCTGACCGGTGCCGGCGCACCACAGCACGCCCTTGATGGAGTCATAGTCCTCGACCCAGCCCAGCTCGAAGGCGTTGGCGCCGTTGTAGATGACGATGACATTGTCGAAGTTGGAGCAGACCAGCTCCACCATTTCCTCCTCAGGGTTGCTGAGCTGGAGATAGTGGTCGCCCTCGTCCCAGTCGGTGCCGTTATTGACGGTGTCGTCATAGCTGCCGCCATAGTAGGTGGCGCCGTTGTTCTGGGTGGCCCAGCTGCCGTCCACAACCGCGGTCATGTCGGTGGGCAGGTCAGCGCCCTCGCCGCCGACGCGGGAGATAAAGATGATGGCGGTGTCGGAGTACTCCTGCGCGCCGGAGATCAGGTCATCGGAGTAATCATCGGCATAGGGCTGGGGAAGCGTCCAGTTCTGCACCCACATACCAACGTTGGGCAGGCTGGCGTCATGATACTCGGTGTAGAAGTCGATCAGGTCGGTGTTGTACTCAATACCGGCGTCGGTCAGGCCCTGCAGGAAGGTGGTGGTCTCATAGGCGTCGTTCAGAGCGCCGGAACCGGTGCCGCCATAGCAGGGGTTGGTGGCGGACCAGCCGAATACGTTCACCTTGGTGTCGCTCAGGGGCAGGATGCTGTCGTCATTCTCCAGCAGGGTGATGCCCTCTTCGCAGATCTCGGTGACCAGTTCGGTGGCCTCTTCTGTGGTTTCATCGGTGACTTTGCTAGCGGGAGTGCCCGCCACCTGGGTCAGCAGGGTGGACAGGGGGCCATTGCACATCATATTCACGGCAATCAGGATCACCAGAATCATGGCGATGCAGGCTTCCCCCCGGATCAGCCGCTTGACAGGCTTGGCCAGCTTCTTGACGAGGACGATGACAACGATTGCCACGACGATGGCAATGGCAATGGCGGCGATGTGTCCGGTGACCAGACTGACTACGCTCCAAACGTCATCCCAGTTGATAGCTAACATTTACGTTTTCCTCCTTAATAACGTTCTGCTGCCAGATCGCCAAGGGTCGGCAGGCCCTGCGGCAGCGGGGCAGGACCTGCCGTGGAGGCCGCAGGGGCTTCCCTTCCCTGCGGCCCGTAACTTGCCGCGGAGTGCTTCCCTTCCCCCGCAGCTAGTGCTCCTATTATAGCAGGTTGTTTTTCGAAAATGGGCGAAGCGGCACAACTTGCAAATATTTGGCACAAACTGCAAATATATTGTGCATAATGTGTAAAATGAGCGCCCGCTTTTTGTGGAAACCGTCAAAAGCAGGCGCTCAAAAATGAACAGTTTATGAATTTGCCCTCTGAGGCAGGGGGATCAGCAGCTTCAGGCAGAAGCTGCTCTGCTCCACCTCCACGGAGCAGGAGCCGCGGTACTTCTCGGCGGTGGCCCGGATGCTCTTCACCCCGTAGCCGTGGAAGGCCCGGTCCCCCTTGGTGGTCTGGGGAATGCCGTCCTCAAAGTCCAGCGTCCCCTCGAAGAAGTTGGCGATGTGAATCAGCACGAACTGCTTCTGTTGGGACACGGAGAGGCGGATGGCCCGCCGCTCGTAGTCCGGCAGGGTCTGCTCATACTGGATGGCGTTGTCCAGGGCGTTGCCGAAGATGGAGCAGATGTCCATGGTGTCCATAAAGTCCAGCAGATGGCCGTCGGCCACGCAGGTGATGGCGATATGGTTCTCCTGGCACTGGAGGGTTTTGCCGGTGAGGATGATGTCCAGCGCCTCGTTGCCCGTCTTGTTCTGGGCCTCGTAGCTGCGGATGTCCTCCTCCATCTGGTCCAGGTAGGCGCTGCGGGCGGCCGCGTCCGGCTCCTGCCGGAGGACGGCGATCTGATGCTTCAGGTCGTGGTACTTCCGGTTCACCAGCTCAATGCTCTCCCGGGACTGGCAGTACTGGGCGTACTGGCTTTTCAGGAGGGTGTTCAGCGTCTCCGCCTCGTACCTGATCCGGAGGCTGGCCCGCTGGATGTGGAAGGCGTAGAGCAGCGACACCCCGCTGAGGTCCACCAGGGTGCGGATGCTGTGAATGTCCGTCACCACTGTGCTGCTGAAGGGGGTGTTGCTGTAGAAAAAGCTCAGGTTGCTGACGGCGAACGCCGCCACGCCGATGATGACGGCGGGGAACAGCTCCCGCCAGGTGATCTGGTCGTCATGGCTGTCGGTGAGCCAGTACTTCTCCAGATACCAGACCAGGCCGAACACCGCGCCGTAGACCACCGCCGTGTACAGGATCTCCAGCGACAGCACCTCTTCCTGGCTGCCCACGTTGTAGCAGTACAGCTGCCACGCCAGGGAGGCGGCCAGCTCCGCCAGCAGGAAGGCCCGGACGCAGTAATACCCCGCCGTGATGGGGCGGATGTCGCAGCTGAGGTAGATGAACAGCAGCATCAGCCCGATGGCCACCAGCATACAGGGCACCCACAGCCACAGGAGCACAGCCTCCGTCAGCTCCATAAACAAAATCTGGAGGCAGAGCATCCCCCCTGCCAGCAGCCAGCGCCTGCCCCGGCTCAGGCTGGTCCTGCACTGGCTGAGATAGGCCACGCAGGCCAGCCACTCCGCCAGGGCGGTACACCACCGGGGGATGTCGGTTATGGTCGTCACCGCTTCCACATCCATGGTCACATCGCGCTCCCTACGTAAGCGGCCAGGGCCGTCATGAAGTCGCTCCGGCGGCCGCGGCTGACCACCAGAGGCGTGTCGCCTACCATGGCCTCGTTCTCGCGGATGCTGTCCACATGCTCCAGATTCACCAGGTAGCACTTATTGCAGCGGTAGAAGGGGTAGTCCGCCAGCAGCGTCTCCGCCGACTTCATGGTGCCCCGGGTGGTGTAGACCCCGCCGGAGGTGTGGAACAGCAGGTCGTGCTTCTGGCTCTCCACATAATAGATCTGCATCACGTCCACCTTCTGCACGCCGCCTCGGACCTGGAGGGTGATATAGTGCCGCTCCCGCTTGTTCAGCCGCTGCCGGGCGCGGTCCAGCCGCTGGGCAAAGGCGAAATAGGTCAGGGGCTTGAGGACATAGTCCAGCGCGTCCACCGCGTAGCCCCGGATGGCGTACTGGGGCATGTTGGTGATGAAGATGATGATCACCGCAGGGTCCATCTCCCGCAGCCGCTCCGCCGTGGTCATGCCGTCCAGAAAGCGCATCTGTACATCCATCAGCACGATGTCAAATGGGGTTTGATAGCGCTCCAGAAATTCGTCCCCGTCGGGGAAGTCCACCGCCTCTATCTTCACATGACGTTCCTCCTGATACTGCGTGAGGTACTGATGGAACTGCTCCAGCTGCTCCAGCTCGTCATCCACCAATGCAATACGAATCAAGCAATTACCTTCCTTCTGTCCGGATAATCTCCCTGCCTAAAATTATAGAAAAGAATGGCCAAAATTGCAAGAGAAGAATGAGAAAAAGGAAAATTTT
>JAJQBL010000041.1 GCA_021203325.1 Clostridiales bacterium
GGCTCAGGGGGGAGTTCGGGGCCTCACTCCCCCCTAAGAACCCCTCTCCTGTCCCGCTGGGGCTTCGCGCTGTCCAACCCTAAAGTGATCTATCCCGTCAGAGACGAAGTAACTTTCAGGTGGTGAGACTGCCGCCGATGGCGGCTGGCGGAGATTGCCGCCCACGTTCCCGCCGTCAAGCGGCATTTCCGCTGCGCTCCCTATGCCTTACGGCGGAACGGGCGTCAATTTTGTCGTCCTTTGGTCGTGGAAATCTGACTGTGAGGCTAAGTGATTCCCCTCACCCCAGGATAGATTGCTCCTTAAGTTGATGACATTGCCCTTTCAGGGGAGGAAAAGAACTGAGGGAATCACCACGTCATTTGCTCCCCTGAAAGGGCGTAAGTGCCGCAAAGCGGTAGAGCTGTCGGCGTTAGCCGACTGAGGGGTGGAAAAGCTGTACAACAGTTCTATAGCGCACGTTTTCATCCCGAAAAGCCTTCGGGTGCCCGATACCCCTGTAGTAGAGCGCGAAGCCTAAATTTTTGCTTTTCTGTAGGGGCGGCCCTTGGCCGCCCGGGGCAAGCAGGCGGTTCCCGAGGGCGGCCAGGGGCCGCCCCTACGGAAAGACGGGCAACGGAGTGCAAGGCCCCGAAGTTGATGACATTGCCCGAAAGAGAAACTGGCTGACCACAAGGCCAGACTAAGGGGTTTCTTTGGTATGTTTGCCGAAAACTTGATTTCCGTGCCGCCCCTTTTTCGCACAGTTGCGCGAACGCAAACTCTGTGCTATAATAATATGTTCACACCGTTTCCCGCGCAGCCCGGGCAGCGTCCTGCTGCCCGGGCTGCGGGACGGTGCGGCGGGCAGTTTACGCAGGGGGTGCGCCCATGGACCGCAATGATATTATTCAGGAATTCGGCAGCGAGGACTATTACAAGGGCCTTCAATATGTGAACCAGCGGAGGGTGAAACGGCTGGACGTGCTGAAAAGCAGGCTGGCCGTGGAGCTCCACGCCCAGGTGCTGGGGCAGATGCTCTACGATGTGGACGTGACCATTGAGGACAGCGGCCTCTCCTACTGGTGTGACTGCCCCCGGTGCGGCATCGCGGGCCAGTGCAAGCACATTGTGGCGGCCCTGCTGGAGTATATCGGCCAGGAGGAGGCGGAGCACCCCGCCGCCGCGGCCCAGGCCGAGCAGCGGAGCGGGCGGAATCTGGTCAGCAACACGACCGCCCGGAAGCTGATTCAGGAGGCGGAGCAGCAGAGTCTGCCCACCTCCGGCATGGCGGAGACGATGGGCGCCGTACACCTGACTCCGCTGGTCTGGACAGACGACTGGTGCGGCGAGATCGGGCTGAATCTCACCGTGGGCATCACCCGGCAATATGTGGTGCGGAATATCCGCAGCTTCCTCAACGCGGTGGACGAGGAGGCCGAGGTGCCCTACGGCAAGCAGCTGTCCTTCCGCCACAGTCTCGGCGCCTTTGACAAGCCCTCCCAGGCCCTGATCGGCCTGCTCCGGCGGACGGCGGCGGAGTACAGCCAGATGAAGGTAAGCCCCTTTCGGGACTGGACGGGGTCTCCTGCCCGGAGCATCGTCCTGTCCCCCTCCGGCCTGGACGGGCTGTTCGACCTGTACCAGGGGGAAACTCTGGACGCAGGCAGCCAGGGCAGCCTCCGCTTTCAGGAGGCGCAGCCGGAGCTGGTGGCCACCCTGCAGGGCAGGGACGGCGGCATGGAGGTGGGGCTGCTGGAGGACGCCCTGCTGCTCCACGGTGTGCAGCGGGACTATCTGATCGTCAATTCCGTCCTGTTCCCCTGCACGCCGGAGCTGGGGGAGCTGGCGGCCACGGTCCTCGACGGGCGGCGGAGCTATTACTTTACGGGCTCTCCGTCCCTCTTTTTCGCCAGGGCGGATCTGCCCGTCTTTGCGGCGGGGGTGCTGCCCCGGTTGAAGCGCTGCTTCACCGTGGTGGGGGACGAGGCCCTGCTGGAGGACTACACGCCGGATACGCCGGTGCTGCAATACTATCTGGACTGGACGGGGGAGGCCCTGACCGCCCGGCTCAAGGCCCTGTATGGGGACAGGTCCGTCCCCGTGGAGGCGGACGGGGACCCGGAGGGCGTCCGCCGGAACCGTCTGGCGGAGCGTCGGGGGCTGTCCCTGCTGGAGAACTGGTTCGGGCAGGATAAGGACGATGCCGGGGCCTACCGCATGGAGGACGAGGACCGGCTCTATGCCTTCCTGGGGAGCGGCATTGCGGAGCTGCAGGAGCAGGGCGAGGTGTACACCACCTCCGCCGTCCAGCGCCTCCACGCCCCCCAGCCCAAGGTGCGGGTGGGGGTCTCCGTGTCCGGGGGTCTGCTGGACCTGAACATCGACACCGGGGCGTTCCCCCTGGAGGAGCTGGCGGCCCTGGCCCAGGCGGTGCGGGCCAACCGGCCCTATTACCGGCTGAAAAGCGGGGCCTTCCTGTCTCTGGACGAGAGCGGCTCCCTGACCCGTCTGGCGGAGCTGAAAGACGGTCTGGGCCTGAAGGACCGGGAGCTGGCCTCCGGCTCCGTGGAGCTGCCCCTGTACCGGGCCCCCTATCTGGAGCAGACGCTGCAGGGCAGCGAGTCCCTGCGGTACAGCCGGGACGACGGCTTCCGCAGCCTGGTGCGCAGCTTCCGCACCGTGGCGGACAGCGACTATACCCTCCCCCAACAGTATCAGGACATTCTGCGGCCCTATCAAAAGACAGGCTTCCGGTGGCTGAAAACCCTGGCACAGTACGGCTTCGGCGGGATTCTGGCCGACGACATGGGCCTGGGCAAGACGGTGCAGGCCCTGTCCTTCCTGTCCTCCGCCAAAGAGGAGGGGAACACCCTGCCCTCCCTGGTGGTCTGCCCCGCCTCCCTGGTGCTGAACTGGGGGGACGAGTGCCGGAAGTTCGCCCCGGAGCTGACTGTTTTCCTCCTCAGCGGCACCGCCGCCGAGCGGCGGGCCCAGTGGGGCCGGGTGGAGGGCTGCGACCTGGCGGTGATCTCCTACGACTCCCTCCGCCGGGACGTGGAGCGGCTGGAGGAGCACAGCTTCTACACCTGCATCCTGGACGAGGCCCAGTATATCAAAAACCACAACACCCTGAGCGTCAAGGCGGTGAAACGGGTGCGCAGCAAGCTCCGCTTCGCCATGACCGGCACCCCGGTGGAGAACCGACTCAGCGAGCTGTGGAGCATCTTTGACTTCCTGATGCCGGGCTACCTGTACCGCTACAGCGAGTTCCAGGCCCGGCTGGAGAAGCCCATCACCAAAGAGCGGGACCAGGGGGCGGCAAAGCGGCTCGCCGCCCTGACCAACCCCTTCATCCTCCGCCGCATGAAGGGGGACGTGCTGAAGGAGCTGCCCCCCAAGACGGAGAGCGTGCGCTATGTGGCCCTGTCCCAGGAGCAGCGGAAGCTGTACACCGCCGTGGCCATGGACGGCAAAAACGAGCTGCAGCAGGCCGGGGCCGGAGGCCAGGAGAAGCTGAAGGTGCTGGTGCTGCTGATGCGGCTGCGGCAGATCTGCTGCGACCCCCGGCTGTGCCTGGACGGCTACCAGGGGGAGAGCGCCAAGCTGGAGAGCTGTATGGAGCTGGTGTCGGAGGCCCTGTCCGGCGGGCACCGGATTCTGCTGTTCTCCCAGTTCACCTCCATGCTGGAGCTGATTCGTCAGCGGCTGGAGCGGGAGGGCATCTCCTGCTTCGTGCTGGAGGGCAGCACCCCCAAGCGCCAGCGGGCCGAGCTGGTGGAGCGGTTCAACCAGGGAGAGGGAGAGGTGTTCCTGATCTCCCTGAAAGCAGGGGGCACCGGCCTGAACCTGACCGGGGCGGACACGGTGATCCACTACGACCCCTGGTGGAACCAGGCGGCCCAGAACCAGGCCACCGACCGGGCCCACCGCATCGGCCAGCGCAGCGCGGTGCAGGTGTACAAGCTCATCAGCAAGGACACCATTGAGGAAAAAATTCTGGATTTGCAGCAGCGGAAGCAGGAGCTGGCGGACACCGTGGCCGGCACGGAGGAGGGGATTCTGGCCCTGTCCAGCCAGGAGCTGCTGGAGCTGCTGGAGTGAGGATACTGGAAGCTGTTAGCTGTTAGTGGCTAGTGGCTAGTAACCCCTCCGCCTCCTTCGGAGGCACCTCCCCTTTCAGGGGAGGAAAAGGTTGTTGTAGCCGCCACGTCATTGGCTCCCCTGAAAGACAATGTCATCAACTTAAGGTACACTCTATCTTGGGTTGAGAGAAAGAACGTACCCTCACAGTCAGATGTCCACGACCAAAGGACAATAAAATTGCCGCCCGTTCCGCCGTAAGGCAGGAACGTGGGCGGCAATCCCTGCCAGCCGCCATCGGCGGCAGCTTTGGTGCGTGACAAGTTACATCGTCTCTAACGGGATAGACCACTTATAGACTTGACAGCGCGAAGCCCCAGTGGGATAGAGGGAGATTCTTAAGAGGGACGCACAGCGGCCCTCTTAAGCCGCCTTCTTTCCCCCATTTCTTGGCGGAGCAAGAAATGGGGCCCGCCCGGAGGGCAAACACCTATTTCCTTTATCAATCCTTTCTAAGGAAAACAGTCCCTTTCAGTTGACGACATTGCCCCCGCAGGGGGCGCTGTCCGTAAAGGAAAACCCCAGTTCTTTCCCGTGAAAGTGTGAAAAGACAGCAAAAAGCGGACAAAACAGCCTTTTTTTGTGAAAAATGACAAGAAAAACCCTCTTACAAAAAAGTGAAAAAAGGTGTATAATAAATGCACTAAGCAGAATGGAGATGAAGCGTCATGCTGGAGAGCGGAAGTTTGATCATGCACGGTACCGCCGGCGTCTGCCGGGTGGAAGGCTATAAGAAGCTGGACGGAATGCCCGGAGATTACGTCGTCCTCAGCCCGGTGTATCTGAAGGATGCCACCTTTTACACCCCGGTCAGCGGCGGCAAGGTGAAAATGCGCCCCGTGATGACAAAGGAAGAGGCGAAGGATCTGATCGCCCAGATGCCGGATGCGGAGCTGATTCAGTTTTCCGGCATGGCGGATCAAAAGCAGCGCAGCGCCGCCATTATGAAGTCCGGCGACAGCTTTGAGCTGGCCCGGCTGGCCAAAACGGTGTACCAGTACCAGAGCCGACGCTCCAAGGCGGGGAAGAAGCTGTCCAGCACGGACACCGGCATTTTGAAGCAGACGGAGCGGCTGCTCTTTGGCGAGCTGGCCACGGCGCTGGAGGTCCCCTATGACAGCGTGGAGCGGTACATCGTCCAGGTGTTTCAGGGGAGCTGACGCTTTTGCAACGACGCGCCTTCCGGAAGGGCAGCCTTCCGGAAGGCGCTTTTTTGCCGTCCGGGAAGTACAAACGGAATTGCGGGCGGTTTTTACCAGAAAAATGTGAAAAAACCTCTTCCTTTACGCCGAAATTTGTGTTACAATGGATACCGTATGAATGCCCCTTTTGCGGGCTAGAAGAAAGGAACCTGAATCTATGGGTATTATGAGAAAGCTTCTCGGGACGAACTCCAAGCGAGAAGTGAAAAAAATCACCCCCATCGTGGATAAAATTGAATCAATGGCCGATGAGTACAAGGCGATGACCGATGAGGAGCTGCGCGCCAAAACAGACGAATTTAAAGCGCGCCTGGCCCAGGGTGAGACGACGGACGAGATCCTGCCGGAGGCCTTCGCCACCTGCCGGGAGGCGGCGGACCGGGTGCTGGGCCTGCGCCCCTACCGGGTGCAGCTCATCGGCGGCATTATCCTCCATCAGGGCCGTATCGCCGAGATGAAGACCGGTGAAGGTAAGACCCTGGTGGCCACCCTCCCCGCCTACCTGAACGCCCTCACCGGGAAGGGCGTCCATATCGTCACCGTCAATGACTACCTGGCCAAGCGTGACTCCGAGTGGATGGGCAAGGTCTACCGGTTCCTGGGCCTCACCGTGGGCCTGATCGTCCACGGCCTGACCAAGGCCGAGCGGAAGGCCGCCTATGACGCCGACATCACCTACGGCACCAACAATGAGATTGGCTTCGATTACCTGCGGGACAACATGGCCGTCTATGACCGGGACGTGGTGCAGCGCCGCCTGTCCTTCGCCATCGTGGACGAGGTGGACTCCATCCTCATCGACGAGGCCCGTACCCCCCTGATCATCTCTGGCCGGGGCGAGGAATCCACCAAGCTGTACCAGATGGCCAACCAGTTCGCCGAGAGCCTGCGCTGCTTCGTCATCGCCGAGACCGACAATAAGGAGATCGACGGCGAGGACGACGACGGCAACCTGATCAGCCAGACCTACGACTACGTGGTGGAGGAGAAGCGCAAGAGCGCCACCCTCACCGAGGCCGGCATCGCCAAGGCGGAGAAGTTCTTCCAGGTGGAGAACCTGGCCGACGAGGAGAACACCACCCTGAACCATCACATCAACCAGGCCATCCGGGCCCACGGCGTGATGAAGAAGGACATCGACTATATCGTTAAGGACAACCAGGTCATCATCGTGGATGAGTTCACCGGCCGTCTGATGTTTGGCCGCCGGTTCAACGAGGGCTTGCACCAGGCCATCGAGGCCAAGGAAGGGGTCAAGGTCGCCAACGAGTCCAAGACCCTGGCCACCATCACCTTCCAGAACTTCTTCCGCCTCTACGACAAGCTGTCCGGCATGACCGGCACCGCCATGACCGAGGAGGACGAGTTCAACTCCATCTACAACCTGGACATCGTGGAGATCCCCACCAACAAGCCGGTGATTCGGATCGACCAGCCCGACGTGGTCTACACCACCGAGCAGGGCAAGTACAACGCCATCGTGGAGGAGATCGCCGCCCGCTACGAGAAGGGCCAGCCCGTGCTGGTGGGCACCGTCTCCATCGAGAAGTCGGAGCGGCTGTCCAGAATGCTGCGCAAGCGCAAGATTCCCCACAACGTGCTGAATGCCAAGAACCACGAGAAGGAAGCCGAGATTATCGCCCAGGCCGGCAAGCTGGGCACCGTCACCGTGGCCACCAACATGGCCGGCCGTGGTACCGACATTATGCTGGGCGGCAATGCGGAGTACCTGGCCAAGGCCGACCTGCGGAAGGCCGGGTTCAGCAGCGACGTCATCAACGAGGCCACCGGCTATGCCGAGACCAACAATGAGGACGTGCTGGAGGCCCGCCGCCAGTTCGCCGAGAGCCAGAAGAAGTACAAGGAAGAGATTTCCGTGGAGGCGGAGAAGGTCAAGGCTGTGGGCGGCCTGTTCATCCTGGGCACCGAGCGCCACGAGTCCCGCCGTATCGACAACCAGCTCCGCGGCCGTTCCGGCCGTCAGGGCGACCCCGGCGAGAGCCGCTTCTACCTCTCCCTGGAGGACGACGTGCTGCGCCTCTTCGGCTCTGAGCGACTCCAGAAGATGATGACCTCTCTGAAGGTGGAGGAGGACACCCCCATCGACGCCAAGATGCTGACCAAGGCCATCGAGAACGCCCAGATGAAGGTGGAGTCCCGCAACTTCCAGATTCGGAAGAACGTGCTGGATTACGACGACGTCATGAACACCCAGCGTGAGGTCATCTACGCCGACCGCCGGAAGGTGCTGAACGGCGACAATTTGAAGCCCGACATCCTTCAGATGATTACCGACAGCATCACCCGCAGCATCATGGGCAAGGTGGGGGAGAATGACACCATCTCCGCCGCCGACTTCGCTGACGCCACCGCCCCCTATCGGATGGTGTTCCTGACCAATGAGGAACTGGTCTACACCGATGAGGAAATCGCCGCCAAGAAGCCTGCCGAGCTGATTGAGGAGGTCAAGGCCCGCGCCTTCGACATCTACGAGCAGAAGGAAAAGGTGCTGGGCGAGAACCTGATGCGGGAGCTGGAACGGGTCATGCTGCTCCGTGTGGTGGACGAGTACTGGATGGAGCATCTGGACATCATGGACGACCTGAAGCAGTCCATCCGCCTGAAGAGCTACGGCCAGGAGGACCCGGTGGTGGCCTATAAGCGGGAAGGCTTCGATATGTTTGAGCAGATGATGCTGGCCATCCAGGAGGAGACGGTGCGCCGCATCTTCGTGGCCCGGGTCCGTCACCGCCAGGTGGAGCGCCGGGCTGTGGCCAGGGTCACCCGTGAGTCCCACGGCTCCGCCTCCGGCTACACCAACGCCGCCACCGACGCCCGCACCGCCGGCATCACCACCGGCGACGTCAACCCCGGCCTGAAGGGTGCCGAGACCCACGGCAAGGTGGACCATGTGGCCGAGAACGAGGCCGAAAAGCCCAAGCGTGTGCCCATCGTCAAGAAGAACCGCATCGGCCGCAACGACCCCTGCCCCTGCGGCTCCGGCAAGAAGTGGAAGAACTGCCACGGCAAGGACGGCGCCACCACCTACGACCCGGCGGACTTCGCCCCCGCTGAGGAGGCTAAGGAAGAGGCCCCCGCCGAGGAGCCGGTGCAGGAGACCCCGGCCCCTGTGGCCGAGGCCGTCCCGGAGACCGCCGCCCCTGTGGCGGAAACCGCTCCGGAGGCCGCCGCTGAGGAAGTCCCCGCCGAGAAGCCTGAGGAATAACACAAAACGCAGTGCAGCCGTCTGCAAACGCAGGCGGCTGCCTTTTTGAGAGGAAGGAGCAGGATGATGCTGCAATTCAACTGTGACTATAGCGAGGGCGCCCATCCCCGGGTGCTGGAGAAGCTGGCGGCCACCAATCTGGAGCAGACGGTGGGCTACGGGGAGGACCCCTACTGCCGGGCGGCGGCGGAGCTGCTGCGCAGGCGCTGCGCCGCGCCGGAGGCCGCCGTTCACTTTCTGGTGGGCGGCACCCAGGCCAATCTGACGGTGATTGCCGCGGCGCTCCGCACCCATCAGGGGGTGCTGGCGGCGGAGAGCGCCCACATCCACGTCCACGAGACCGGCTCCATTGAGGCCTGCGGCCACAAGGTGCTGGCCCTGCCCGGCAGGGACGGGAAAATCACCGCCGGACAAATCTCCGCCGCCTGCCGCGCCCATGCGGAGAACGAGAGCTTTGAGCACACCGTTCAGCCGGGAATGGTGTACCTCTCCCACCCCACGGAGCTGGGGACGCTGTACACCCTGGCGGAGCTGGAGGCCATCTCCGCCGCCTGCCGGGAGTGGGGGCTGTACCTCTATGTGGACGGGGCAAGGCTGGGCTACGGCCTCACCGCCCAGGGCAACGACGTGACCATGGCCGACCTGGCCCGGCTCACCGACGCCTTCTACATCGGCGGCACCAAGGTGGGGGCCCTGTTCGGGGAGGCCGTGGTGCTGATGAATCCCGCCCTGAAAAAGGACTTCCGCTACGTCATCAAGCAGCGGGGCGGGATGCTGGCCAAGGGCCGCCTGTTGGGGCTGCAGTTCCTGGCCCTCTTTGAGGACGGAACCTATGAGGAGATCGCCGCCCACGCCAACCGCCTGGCCCAGCGGCTGCGGGAGACCTTCCGGGAGGCGGGGGTGCCCTTCCTGGTGGAGAACACCACCAACCAGCTCTTCCCCATCCTGCCGGACAGGGTGCTGGCGGAGCTGGCCAGGTCCTACAGCTTTTCCTATCAGCAGCGGATGGACGAGACACACAGCGCCGTCCGGTTCTGCACCTCCTGGGCCACCGACCCGGCGGCGGTGGAACAGCTGTGCGGGGACATTCGGCGGCTCTGTGCCGAATATCAGGATTCCTAAACAGCGTCGCCCCCGGCGGCAGGCGGAAACGCCTGGGCCGGGGGCAAAGGTTATCAGTGGGGGTTCGGTTTTCCACCCCTCACTCTGGCCAAACGCCAGACAGCTCCGCCGTCAAGCGGCATTTCCGCTTCGCGCCCTACCCTTTCAGGGCAATGTCATCAACGTAAAGATGCAATCTATCCTGAGTTGAGGGGAATCACGCATCCTCACAGTCAGATTTCCACGATGAAAGGACAATAAAATTGCCGCCCGTCCCGCCGTTAGGCATAGGGAGCGCAGCGGAAATGCCGCTTGACGGCGGGGACGTGGGCGGCAATCGTAGCCAGCCGCCATCGGCGGCAGCTTTGGTGCGTGTGAAGTTACATCGTCTCTAACGGGACAGACCACTTGCAGGTCGGGCGGCGCGAAGCCCAGCGGGACAGAGGGAGATTCTTAAGAGGGACGCACAGCGGCCCTCTTAAGCCGCCCTCTTTTGCTACTTTTCTCGGCGGAGCGAGAAAAGTAGGCCATGCCCTGGCAAGGGCAAACGCTCTATTTCCTTCCGGTATCCTCATCTAAGGAACGGACGGCCCGCCGGGAGGGCAAAAACGTTGTTCCTTCCACATTCCTTCCCTGATATGTAATGACCTTTGTCAAGAGGCAATTTGCCCAAAAACAGGGTCAAGT
>JAJQBL010000130.1:0-4243 GCA_021203325.1 Clostridiales bacterium
ATTATACAGGTAAATCCACGTTTCTACAAATCGGAGGTCATTACATATTGTCTATACCATCGCAGACGGATGGGAGAACTTCCTGACAAATGGCGGCGCAGGCTCCACCTATGTGACTGTGGATTCCAATGGTTACGTGACCTGGAATACCGCGTCCGCCGCAGGCGCATCTGATTTTGCGAAGGCCGCGCTGACTTATGCACAGGATAGCGGCATCACCGCTACTGATTCCGAAACGGCAACCTCCACCACGGTCACGTTTACGGACCTGGAATATGGTTACTATCTGATTGACTCCTCCCTGGGTACCCTGTGTACGCTGGATTCCACCGACCCGAATGTAACAGTAACAGATAAAAACGGAGCGCCTACTGTGGATAAGGAAGTTCAGGAAGATTCTACCAGCAACTGGGGAGAAACCAACACCGCAGACATTGCTGAGGTGGTCAACTTCCGGACGGAAATTGCAAATGCATACAGTGTCAGCAATCTGGTGCTGCACGATACCATGTCTGAGGGTCTGACCCTGGATTCGGACAGCATCACAGTTCAGGTAGGTTCTTCTCTGTCCTCAGCATCCGGCACCGTTGATTCCAAGTATTATACTATTTCGATTCCCGGTACGGTAGACGGCTGCACCTTTGAGATTTCTTTCACAGACGAATTTACTTCAACGATTTTGCAGTCAACTCAGGTAATCATCGTGTCGTACAGCGCCACCGTGAACTCGGACGCTGTGATTGGCAGCACCGGCAACACCAACGAAACCCATGTGGAGTACGGCAATGAGTCGGAGTCTACTTCCGTAACGACCATTACTTATGTCTATGACCTGTACATCTATAAGTACACCGAGACAACCAGCGGCAATACGACAACGGAAACTGCCCTGGCGGGCGCAAAGTTCGTTCTGTATAAGGCAATCGACGGCGTCAACTACTATGCCGTTCTGGACAGCGACTACAACGTCACCGGCTGGACAATCTACAAAACACAGGATGACATTGATGCTGCACTCGCCGCTGGCACGATTATACAAGCCGAAGCGGATGCGGCCAGTTATGCCACAGAAGTGGTCTCCGGCTCTGACGGTTTGATTCACATCAACGGCCTGGATGTTGGCAGCTATTATCTGGAAGAGACCGAGGCGCCCACCGGCTACTCGATGCTGTCTGCTGCGGTATCTGTGAATATTGGGACGGGTGGAACTGTGTCGGCGCAGGATGTCACAGTAGGAACGGTAACGGTTGGCACTGATGACTACACGGCAATCAAGATTAAGAACGGCACCGGCACTGAGATGCCCTCCACCGGCGGCATCGGCACCACCATCTTCTATGTGGTGGGCGGCGTGCTGGTGGTCGGCGCCGTGGTGGTGCTCATCACCAGAAAGCGCATGAACAAGGACTGAACACCATGAAACAGGGCTGACCCCGGCCCGCCGACAGGCCGGGCCGGGCAGACCGGGAGGGAGCGAAAGGGAAAGGGCCTGATGGACGATGGAACGCAACAAGAAGCAGCCTGCGGCGCGAAAAAAAAGGCCGTGCCGGCACCATCGCGCTGGTGTGCGTGTTCCTCCTGGGCCTGTCCCTCCTGATTTACCCCTCCTTCAGCAACTGGTGGAATGAACGGGTACAGACCAGAGTGGTGCTGTCCTATGACGAGGCCGTGTCCGGCCTGAATGAGGAGGATTATTCCGCCATCTTTGAGGCGGCCGACGCCTATAACCAGGCGCTGGCCGCCCTGGGCTCCGCCGCCGCCCTCCTGTCCGACGAGCCGGTGGAGGGCTATGAGGAGATTCTGGACATCACCGGCACCGGGGTCATGGGCTACATCACCATTGAGAAAATCGACGTGGAGCTGCCCATCTACCACGGCACCAGCGACAGCGTCCTCTCCGCTGGGGCGGGCCACCTGGAGGGCAGCAGCCTCCCCGTGGGGGGGGCGAGAGCACCCATTGCGTCATCTCCGCCCACCGGGGCCTGCCCAGCGCCCTGCTGTTCACCAATCTGGACCAGCTGGAGGTGGGGGACACCTTCACCATCACCGCGCTGAACCGGGTGCTGACCTACCAGGTGGACCAGATCACCATCGTCCTCCCCACCGAGGCGGAAAACCTCTACATTGAGGAGGGAAAGGACTACTGCACCCTGATGACCTGCACCCCCTACGGCATCAACAGCCACCGGCTGCTGGTCCGGGGCGTGCGCATTGAGACCGAGGAAACCAAACTGATTCGCGTGACCGCCGAGGCGTACCAGATCGACACGCTCATCGTGGCGTCTGTCGCCGCCGTGCCGCTGCTGCTGATTCTCCTGATTTGGCTGCTGGTGAGCACCCGCCGGAAGAAGCACTAGGAGGCGAACCGTTATGACGCAATTCCATAGGCTGACCCGCTGGGGTCTTGCCCTGCTGGCCGCCCTGGCCCTGGCGCTGGGCACCGCGGCGACTGCGTTTGCGGCGGCGGACACGTCTCCGGACCTGAGCAGAACCGGCTCTGTCACCGTGACCCTGACGGACGGGGCGGGGAATCCGGTCTCCGGCGGGACGCTCACCCTGTATCAGGCGGCCACGCTGTCCCTTGTGGACGGCAGCGCGGTGTACACCTACACTGAGGACTTTCAGGGCTGCGACGCTGAGCCGGACGTGACGGACACCGCCCTGGCCGCCGAACTGGCCCGGTACGCGGCGGCAAGCGGCCTCAGCGGCACCGCCGCCGACGTGGAGGCGGACGGCACCGTGACCTTTGACGGCCTGGCGCTGGGACTGTACCTCATCGTGCAGACCACCCCCTCCGACAACGATCTGACCATCAACCCCTTCCTCGTCACTGTCCCCATGGAGAGTGACGGCGTGTGGGACTACGCGGTGGACGCCAGCCCCAAGGTGGGGCCGGTGACGCCTGACGAGCCGGACAACCCGGACGAGCCGGAGGAACCCGACGAACCCGACGAACCGGACAACCCAGAAGAACCCGACAACCCGGACGAGCCGGAAGAGCCGGTTGACTCCGACACGCCGGACGATTCCGACGAAACGGAGGAATCCACCCTGCCCCAGACCGGGCAGCTGAACTGGCCGGTGCCGGTGCTGGCGGTCTGCGGTCTGGTGCTCTTCGCCGTGGGCTGGCGGCTGAGAGCCTCCGGCGGGAAAGAGACAGACGAATGAGGAAGAAGCTCAGCACCCTTTGCATGGCGCTGGGGCTGGGGCTCCTGCTGGCCGCCCTGGCCCTGCTGATTTACAACCGGTGGGACGACTACCGGGCCGGAACCTCTGCCGCCGAAGTAGAGGCCGCCCTGGAGGAGGTCATTCAGGCCAACGCGGAGGCGGCGGAAGCCGCCACAGAGAACGCTTCGGCGGCCGAGGCAGAAGCAGAGGCCGAATCCGAGGCCGGGCCGGAGGCGGAGGCATCAGACCCACAGCCGGAGACCGTAGAGCTTGACGGCCACGCCTACATTGGTATCCTGACCGTCCCCGCCCTGGGGCTGGAGCTGCCCGTCATGGCGGAGTGGAGCTATGCGGGGCTGAAAATCGCCCCGGGCCGCTACAGCGGCTCCGCGGGGACGGGGGACCTGATCATTTGCGGGCACAACTACGCCCGACATTTCGGAAATTTGAAGTATCTGGAACCGGGGGATACGCTGTCCTTTACGGACCTCAGCGGGACCGTGTTCCAATACGCGGTTGAGGAAGTGGTCATTCTTCAGCCGACAGATGTGGATGAGATGATAAGCCAGCAGTCCGGCGCATGGGACCTGACGCTGTTCACCTGCACCGTCGGTGGACAGACCCGGGTGACCGTTCGGTGCAGCCGGACGGGCTGACAGAAATAGATTCTGCGCCGGGGACGACTCCCCGGACGACATCAGGCGGCAGCGGTGCCGCCGGGGCGAAGGCAGAGGTGAAGGTTTATGAAAAACATAGTGAATACCTATGTGGAGCGGTTCCGGGCGGACCATCGGAAGGCCCGCCGGATGACCTCTCTGCTGCTGGCCCTGGCACTGCTGGTCGCCTGCAGCGTGTTCTGGCAGCTTCACTATACCGGCATCGCCCTGACCAACGAGACTTACTGCGGCCTGGAGGAACATACCCATACGGAGGACTGTTATGAAACGGCGCTGACCTGCACCCTGGAGGAGGGCGAAGGCCACACCCATACAGAGGACTGCTACGAGACGGTGACCACCCTGATTTGCGCACTGGAGGAGTGCGAGGGCCACACCCACACGGAGGACTGTTATGA
>JAJQBL010000130.1:4343-10336 GCA_021203325.1 Clostridiales bacterium
CGAGGGCCACACCCACACGGAGGACTGTTATGAAACCGTGCTGACCTGCACCCTGGAGGAGCACACCCACACTGTCGCCTGCATGAGTGATGAAACCGCCGACGTGGAGACCGCCGACGACTGGGAGGCCACCCTGCCGGAGCTGACCGGCGTCTGGGCGGCGGACGTTGTGGCTGTCGCGGAGAGCCAGCTGGGCTATACCGAGAGCACCGCCAACTTCACCCTGGGCGAGGACGGGGAGACCCGCCGGGGCTACACCCGCTACGGCGCTTGGGCCGGGAATGAGTACGGCGGCTGGGACGCCATGTTCGCCTCCTTCTGCCTGTATTACGGGGGCGTCTCCACGGAGGACTTCCCGGAGTCCACCGGCGCTTACGCCTGGGCGGTGAAACTGGATGAGTGCGGGCTGTATGCGGAGGCGGCGGACTGCGCCCCCGCGCCCGGCGACCTGGCGTTCTTCGACACGGACGGGGACGGGAAGGCGGACCGGGTCGGCATTGTCACCGGTGTCGATACCGACAGCGGCGACCTGACGGTGATCGAGGGCGACTGCGCAGCCGACGACGGCGCGGACGCCGTGGCGGAAAACACCTATGCCGCCGATGACGGCACCATCCTCGGTTACGGCGTCCTGCCGGAGCAGGAGACGGAGGAAGAAGCCGAAGAAGAACCCGAAGCAAACGACGCCGAGGACGAAGAACCGGACGAAGAACCCTCCGAAGAGGACGACACGACGGAGGAAGAGCCCGCCGAGGGCAACGCAGACGAAGAAGGCTCCGATGAGGAAGGCTCTGACGAAGAAGGCACCGACGAAGAAGGCACCGACGAGGAAGGCACTGACGAAGAAGGCGCGGACGAAGAAGGCACTGACGAAGAAGGCGCGGACGAAGAAGGCACTGACGAAGTCGAAACCGAAACCTACACCGCCAGCGCGGACGGCGTCACCGTCACCGTCACCGCGCCGGTGGGCGCTCTGCCGGAGGGCGCGGAGCTGTTCGTCGCCCTGCTGGACGAGGACAGCGACGCCTACGCCAGCGCCGCCGAAGCCATCGGCTACGACGGGGAGGACGAGGACACCGGCATGGCCGCCCTGGACATCGCCTTCCATGACGGCGACGGGCTGGAGGTGGAGCCCTCCGGGGCCGTGACCGTCAGCATTGACGCCTCCGCCCTTCTGCCGGAGGACGCCGACGCCGGCACCATCGAGGTTCAGCACCTGGCCGAGGCGGAGGACGGGGTGGAGACGGTTCTGGTGGCGGACGCCAGCGAGGACACCGAGGGAACCGTGGACACAGAACGTGTTGTGGCGGAGTTTGAGGTGGAGAGCTTCTCGACGTTTACGATTACCTGGAATGGAAACGTCAGGCTTACCGTCACCGTGTATGTTGACGGGGCAGAGTATACGGGGTCTGTCAGCAATGTCACCTTGAGTTCCGGTTCCAGCATTGACCTGACGACCCTGCTTGATTCCGATGAATACACATTCTCTTACGCGACGGTGGTGTACAATTCCGGTTCGACAGATGCGGCCACAGCCATTACATACACAACAAGCGGGCGGAACGGAACCTACACCATCACGACAGTTGGCTCCACTATTACAAATGTGAACAGAATCAGCTCTGTTACCGTGTACTACGTCAGCAATACAAAAGACCCCAGCGTGTCCATCTCCGCTGAGGAAACGACCATAGACTATGACCTGACCGCCACCCCGTCCAATTTCAGCGGGACAGATGTGACCTATACCTGGACGGTGGACGATACCGCTTCCGCCAGCATTACCGGGGACGGGGCAGATGCCGTGCTGACCTGGGCTTCGGGCGTTTCGGACGGCACCGAAGTAAACGTCACAGTGACGGCCACCTATACCTATGAGGACGGCGGCGGAAACACCGTGACCGAGACCGCCACGGACATTTACACGGTCTATTACGGTGTGGCAGAAGATGTGACCTTCACCGTGTACTATCCCACCAGCAGCGGAACGTCTGCGGCGGCGTCCGGCGTGACGGTGTATGTGTACGACTCCAACGGAACCCTTGTGGACAGCGGCACAACGAACAGCAGCGGCCAGGTGACCTTTGAATTGTATGACGGCGTGACCTACACCGTCACCACGTCGAATTATACGGCCAACAACTACACCTACTCCTACAGCGGCTCGGTGACGGCGGACGCCACAAACGGGAACGTGATCAGCCTGGTGCGGGATACCAGCAGCGGAAAATACGAACATATCGACATCAAACAGGTGACAATGACCAGCACAAGCTCTTCTCTGACACTGACAGACATTACAAGCGTCGTGGTGTATGACAGCAGCGGCAATGAGGTTTACTACACCACAGATATAGAAACGGCAGATACCACCTCAGGTGAAGAACAGGCTAACAACTGGCATTGCATCTTTGCCAGCTCCGGCTCCACCTCCGGCAGTCACAGCATCAGCTTCGACACAAGCTATACTGTGGTGATCACTTATGTTGCTTCGGACGGCGAGACCTATACTGCCACCATCGACTCCTCCACAACCTACCCGGAAGGGAGTTATTATCCCGCAGACGGCGCCTGCGCCTGGCAGCTTTACAACTACATCTACGGCACCAGCTACACAGAATCCAACTGGACGAGCAGCTCGGCCTATGCGTCCGTAAAGGATACAGGTATTGATGTCAGCGGCATGACCTACTTTGAGGTGGCCATCGTGCTGTGCGACAGCTGGGGCGAGTCCCGAAACGGCTTGGACTTTGCCCTCGACATTGTAAGCCTGCTGTATCTGACCGCCGGCTGGGAGCCTTCGGTGCAAAAGACCTATGTGAACGGCAGCATGGCAAGCGGCAACTTCACCTTTAACCTCTACGAAGCCGACATAACCGAGGACGGAACGACCTGGACGCTTAACGATGCGTTGGGCAGCCCTGTGGAGAGCGTGACAAACGGCGCCGCGGCAGCCGATGCCAGCGGAGATTCCCAGTCTACGGTCAGCTTCTCGGAAATCAACTACAGCACCTCAGACGCAGGCACCTACTACTACATCATCAGTGAGACCCAGGGGGACGACGGATTTGTCACCTATGACGACACGATTTACGGCGTGAAGGTGGTAGTTGCTGTGACACCGGTCACAACCTCACTGGGGGTGGTGACCTCCTACGAGACCAGCATTACCACAACTTACTATGAGCTGACCGTCATTACGGACGGCAGCGGAACCGTCACAGGCTACACCGCCAAAGAGGTTTCTTTGAGCAGCTCCGATGGGGCAGTGCCCTTCACCAACGTCTATTCCTCAGGCGTCGAGCTGCCCTCCACCGGCGGCCCCGGCCTCTGGATGTACATCCTGGCGGGTCTGACCCTTTGCGGCGGCGCAGGCGTTCTGTACTTCCGGCGCAGAAGGCAACACTGACCCCTCCGGCAGACCCGGAACAATCAAAAGACGCAGCAAAGCGGCGAGAGCAAATGCTCCCGCCGCTTTTTGCGTATCATTTCAAACCGTCAATGGGCGTGATAGCTGCCGCCGCCGATGAACTCCCGCAGGACGCTGTCCTCCGGCACCAGCGCCGGGTCGATGGGCACAAACCGGTCAAAGGCCGCAATCATGTTCAGCATCTCCCTGCGGCGGATGTCCTCCGCAGGAATGGCCCGGAAGATGGGGGCGGCGTAGTGGCTCATGACCCCCACCTCGTAGGACAGGGCGGAGTCAAACAGCAGGTCGGCCCGGTGCTTGTAGGGGGAGATGTACAGCTTCTCCCCCCGGCGGATATTGTCCCACATGGAGAGGGTCATCAGAATCTCGCTGCCCCGGAAGTTCAAATCCCGGACGCTGCGCCGCACCAGCCGCATCCAGGTGCCCTTAAAGACCACCTCGCCGTGGTTCAGCACATTGGAGCGGGCGGAGAGGTAGATACGGAAAGCCTCCGGGTGGGCCTCAAACAGGGCGTCGTTCAGGGCGTGGATGCCCTCAAAGACGGCGATCTCGTCCTTCCCCAGGGTCAGCTCCCGGCAGCGGCTGGTGTCCCGCATATGGCGGGGGAAGTCGTAGTGGGGCACCAGAATCGTCTCCCCCCGGCTGAGGGCGGTGAAATGCTCGTTCAGCAGCTCCATGTCCAGGCACTCCGGGGATTCAAAGTCGTACTCCCCGGTGGGTGTGCGGGGGGAGGTCAGAGGGCTAACCGTCCGGAAATAGTCGTCCAGGGAGACGGTGTGGGTCTTGATGCCCCGGCGCAGCAGCGCATCCCGCAGCTTCAGGGAGGTGGTGGTCTTGCCGGAGCCGGAGGGGCCTGACAGCAGCACCACCGGGCTTTCCTTCCTGTGGGCCGCCACCCGCTCGGCGGCGTCCTGTAATTTCCGGTCGTAGTTGGACTCCCCCAGCTGGATGAAGCCCTGGGGGTCGGCCTTTGCCATCAGGTTGATTTCTTCTAATTGGAATGCCATAGCGTTTCTCCGTTTCGGGTTGGGTCAGGGTCGGGAGGCCATGGCCCGGTGGAAGTCCACCAGGGGACGCTTCTCTGCGCAAAGCTGGTCAATGCGCTCGATATACTCCTTGGGATACTTGGGGTTGGTGATGCGGACGATTCTGCCGGTGGCGGGGTCGGTGAGCTTGGTGGAGCCGCCGGCCCCCAGGGCTAGGATGGTGTGCAGCTCCTCCATGATGCAGATGTTGTACAGGCCCTCATAACCGGGCTTGCACCAGCCGATGTTCTCCAGCGCACCGGACATATACTTCTGCCGGTACAGGTAGTAGGGGATTTGCCCCGCCTGCCGCAGGGCGGCCCAGGCATAGTCCAGCATGGCGGCGGTCTCCTCCCCGGAGGGGAGGGGGTGCTGCTCCAGCATGAGCCGGGCCCCCTTTTTCAGGGCTAGGGTGTGGACGGTGATGTTCTCCGGGTCCAGGGCCAGCACCTGGTCCAGGGTGCCCTGAAAGCCGGACAGGGTGTCCTCCGGCAGACCGGCGATTAAATCCATGTTCACTGCGGGGATACCCGCGTCCCGGACGATTTGGTAGGCAGAGAGAATATCCTCCGCCGTGTGGGCCCGGCCGATGGCCCGGAGGACGTTGTCCTCCATGCTCTGGGGATTGACGCTGACCCGTGTGACCCCCCGGCGGCGGAGCACCGCCAGCTTCTCCGGGGTGATGGTGTCCGGCCGCCCCGCCTCCACCGTCAGCTCCGTCAGGCGGGACAGGTCGAAGGCGTCCCGGAGGTGGGAGAGGATGCCGTCCAACTGCCCGGCGGACAGGGTGGTGGGGGTACCGCCCCCCAGGTAAACAGTGCGCAGATACAGCCCCGCCTCCCGGAGCAGCCCGGCGGCGCAGTCAATCTCTTTGTGCAGGGCCGCCACAAAGGGCTCCATCAGCTTCATGGCCCGCTTCATGTCCGCCGAGACGAAAGAGCAGTAGACGCAGCGGGTGGGGCAGAAGGGAATGCCCACATACAGGCTGATCTCATCGGGCCGCAGGCTGGCCTTCGCCGCCAGCCCCGCACGGGCGGCGTCCAGGGCCAGCTCGGTGCGGCTGGAGGAGACAAAGTAGACCTCCCGGAACAGCGTCCGGGTCTCCTCCTCGGTTTGCCCCTGCTCCAGGGCTTTGGAGGCTAGCTTGGCCGGGCGGATGCCGGACAGCGCCCCCCAGGGGGGCTCCTTCCCCAGAATCTCCACGGCGGCCTTGTAGATGGCCTGTTTCAGGATACGCTGGAGCAGTCTGTCCCGTTCCAGCCCGTCCTCCGGCAGGGGGAGGGGGCAGCGGCTCTCCCCGGCGGCGGAGGCTCCGTCCCAGCCGATGGCGGCGTGGGCGATGACGGACTCCGCCCCGCAGTCCAGGGCGGCGGAACAGAACCGCTCCCCCGGGCCGGGCGGGGAGGTGGGGTACTCCGGCTTCTCGCCGGGGAACAGCACCATCAGAATCTGCTCCACCGCGTAGCGGTAGTTGTGGCCGGTGAGGTATAGCTTCATGGGTGGGGCTCCTTTTGGACTTATGTGGTGGTTCTCCTTAG
>JAJQBL010000109.1:0-6060 GCA_021203325.1 Clostridiales bacterium
GGCGGCCAGAGGGGTGCTCCAGAAGCCGCCTTTTTCGGTTTGTTTGCTCATGTGACAACAATTCCTTTCCATTTCCGTTTGGGGGCCGGTGCAGGCGGAGATGTTCCGCCGCCTGCGCCCAGCTCCCGACGGGGCAGGCAGGGGGGCCTGCCCCGTTTTTTACGCCGTACTTATTCGGCGGCTGCCAGCGGCAGCTCTGCCGCCGCCTGCCGCACACCGTCGGAGGCCGTCACCGTCACCGGGCCGGTTCCGTCCGCCTGCACCACGGCCAGGGCACGGCCGTAGTAGGTGTCGGTGTCCTCTTTCAGGAATCCGTCCGGATTGTAGGGGCAGGCGTGGCCCAGGCCCAGCAGCTTGCCGCCGGTGACCTCCACCCGGATGCGATGACGCTCCAGAGGCTTCACGTTGCCCTCCGTGTCGGTGTAGCACAGGTTCAGGAAGGCCAGCCCCTCCGGCCGCACCGTCTCCTGCTCCGGGGTCAGCCGGAGCTGGGTCTCTGCCGAGCCGGTGGTCAGGGCGCTGCGGCCGGTCTCCCGGCCGGACCCGTCATAGGCTACGGCGGTCAGGGTGCCGGGCTGATAGGTGATGCGGAACTGCACGCGGCTGTCGTTCTTCCGGGCCTTCCTGCCCAGACTCTCCCCGTTCAGCAGCAGCTCCACCGCGGCGGCCCGGGAATATACCTCCACGATGGCCTCCTTGCCTTCACAGCCCTGCCAGTTCCAGGAGGACATGGTGTCGGTCATCTTCCAGGAGGAGGGGGAGTGCTTCTCCCCGGTGTGGTTCACCGGGCGGACGGCGATCACCGGCCCGTCCTCCAGGCCGAAGGCCACCTTAGTATAGCTGGCCTCTCCCAGAGGGGTGCCGATCAGGTCGATGCGGCCGCTGCCTGCGGCCAGCCATTCCACGCCGTGGTCGAAGCTGGGGGCATAGTCCTGATACTCCCAGGCGCCGATGCCCACCTCGCCCAGGTAGTCCATACCGGCCCAGACGAAGTCGCCGATGAGCCGGGGCTCATTCTTGGCCAGCTCCCAGAACTGATAGGCGTCGGAGCAGAAGGTCTCGCTGCCCAGAATCAGCCGGTTGGGATACTTTTTCAAATCGTGCTTGTAGCGCTTGATGCCGTAGTTGTAGCCCGCCATGTCCATGGCGGCGAAGGCGTCCCGGGTTTTGACGTCGCAGCCGTGGAGGGTGGCGCCGGTTTTCATGGTGCCGCTGCCCAGGAGGCCCGCCAGGTCGTTGAAGAACTGGCTGCCCACCGCTTTGGGCTTCTCCACATCGGCCTGCTTTTCGGCCTTATCGTCGCTGTACACGCCGAAGCCCATGGAGCTGAGGAAGTTGAAGAAGATGTTGATGCCGCAGGTCACCGGGCGGGTGCCGTCCAGACTGTGCAGGAAGTCGGTCATCTGCCGGGTCAGGGCAATGCCCTTCTTTTGGGCGGTCTCGGAGACTTCATTGCCGGTGGAGTACAGAATCACGGAGGGGTGGTTATAGTCCTTCTCCACCATGTCCGTCAGGTCCTGCCGCCACCAATCCTCAAAGTAGGTCACATAGTCGTGCTTCGTCTTGTGGATGTACCAGCAGTCCACAAACTCGTCCATCACCAGCATCCCCAGCCGGTCGCAGGCGTCCAGCAGGGCCTTGGAGCAGGGGTTGTGGGCGGAGCGAATGGCGTTGTACCCGTTTTCCTGGAGGAGGCGAATCTTCCGCTCCTCCGCCTCCGGGTAGGCGCAGGCCCCCAGAACGCCGTTGTCGTGGTGGATGCAGGCCCCCCGCAGGATGACCCGTTGACCGTTCAGGGTGAAGCCGTCCTTTGGCCCCCAGGCCAGGGTGCGGATGCCGAAGTTGGTTTCCGCCGTATCCCCGGCGAAGGTGGCCCGGCAGGTGTAGAGGTTGGGGCTCTCCGGACTCCACAGCCTGGCCCCCCGCAGGGTGGCGCGGAACACTGCCTTGCCATTGGATGGCCCCTCAAAGGCAGCAACCTGCCGCCCGGCGTCCAGAATCTGCACCGAGACGGTGCCGGTGCCCCTGGTGTTCACGGTGATCTCCACCTGGGCGGGGTCGATGCCCAGGGTTTTCACCCGGATGGCGTTGGGGGGCAGGTAGTCCGCCCCTTCGGACAGGTAGAGCCACACGGGCCGGTACAGCCCCGACCCGGAGTACCACCGGCTGTTGGGCTGGTCGGCGTTCCGGGCCACCACCTCCAGGGTGTTGGCCTGACCATAGCGGAGCTTCTCCGTCAGATCCACATAGAAGTTGCTGTAGCCGTAGGGGCGGAAGCCCACCTGCTCCCCGTTCAGGAACACCGTGCCGTTGTGGTAGACCCCTTCCAGCTCCAGCACGGCGGCCTTCCCCCGCCAATCCTCCGGCACGTCCAGGGTGCGGGTATAGCGGTAGTCATGGCCCTCGAACCAACCGGTGTTGGTGCCGCCGGGGCTTTGGGCGGTGCGGGGCTCCCCCAGCATGGCGTCGTGGGGCAGCGTCACCGGCTTGCCCGGCTCCTCTGTGCCCTCATGCTTCACCAGCCAGCCCCGGTTCAAATCAAGCTTTTTCATGTAGTCTCCCCTTTGCAAGTTTTTTCAGCGCTGCTTTACGGCCCGCCGGGTGGGATAGGCAAGCCCCCAGAAACATGAGTTTGGGGGCTGCACAGTACGGAAAAGTTTTTCTGTTTCACAACCCCCGGGCCGACAGGCGGCCCGGGGGCAGTGGTTGGGTTGGTTTAAGGTGTTACTTCTCCCACTTCAGGAAAGCCGCAACGATGTTGACCAGCATGGCGACGATGGCCACAGAGGCGAACACGATGTAGGAGACGATGGTGCTCATCTGGTCCAGACCGGAGATCACATAAGCGATCTGGTTGACCATGACGGAGGCGCTGGCCATGGCGGCGGCGCCGTTCAGGACGGTGTTGACCACCGGGGCCACCCCGGTCAGGAGGGGGATGTTCAGGAACAGGGGCACAAGCTCCAGCACCAGAGCCACCACCAGCAGAACGGTGGTCAGCGTGAGGGTGTACATGACGCTGTTGTAGGTAATCAGCGCCACCAGGGTCAGGATGGCGGCCAGGGCGGTCAGGTAAAAGCCGCCTGACTTGTTTGCAAAGATAGCCATAGTTTCATCCTCCTTTTCTTCAGGAATCCTGCTGGCTCTTGGACTTGCGCAGGCTCAGTACCCACATGACCGCGCAGGCCAGGGTCAGGACGGCAGCGACGGCGATGGCGGCATAGCACGCGATCTGGAACCAGGTCAGCTGGGTGACGATCTCAGTATTCTCGGTCAGGCCGTTCATGGCGTTGCTCTCCACGATGTTGTAGAGATAGTACTTGATGATCAGCTTCATCTGCTCCTGGAAGTAGGTATCCTGGGAGATAGCGGTCTTGGAGGCGGACATGGAGCCGATGGTGGAGGTCGCGTAAGCGGAGGAGGTCAGGCAGGCGCCGCCGCCGGCCGCAACGATGTCTCTCCAGTTCATGTAGTCCGCGCCGTTGATCATGTCGGTGATCAGCCAGCCGGTGTAGCCCCATTCGTTCCGGACGATCTGGGTCATCAGGCCGGAGTGGGCGCTGGAGTAAACGGTGCCCACACGGTTGAAGGAGGTCATGACGCCGTCGGCCACGTTGGTGGACATGACGCCCTGGAAGGCACGCAGGTTGTTCTCACGGGCGGCCTGCTCGGTCATGAAGGTGGAGACGCCGGAGCGGTTGGTCTCCTGCTCGTTGAAGGCCAGGTGCTTGGGCTCCATCATCAGGCCCTTGGACTGGCCGCCGGTGCAGACAGCGATGCCCATCAGGTTGGTCAGCATGGAGTCCTCAGAATAGTACTCATGGTTCCGGGCGTTGTAGGGGGTGCGGTGGAAGTTCAGGCCGGGGGCGAAGATGCTGCACTCGTTGGCCCACAGGCCATCCTCACCGAACAGCTCGCCTTCCCGCTCCACCAGTTCGGTGTTAAAGGTGGCGGCCACAACAGGCTCGGTGGGCATGGTGTTCATGGATTCGGTGGCGTACTCATCGCTGGTGGAGACGTAAGTGGGATACTCGGAGTCGCTCTCGGTCCAACGGGTGGCGTAGCCGGCCACCTGGTCATAGGTGAAGCCCAGCGGGCCATCGTTCTGATAGAGGCGGGGGAGGACGATGGAGTCGATGTTCTCCAGGTCGTCGCCGGCCTGCTCAATGAACTGAATGGCCTCGTCCAGGGTGATCTGATCCAGCAGGAGATCCCACTGCTCATCGTCGAAGTCCACAGCGGAGGTGGTGCCGTCGTCGTTGATAATCACCATGTCAAACAGCGTCAGGCCGTTATCCGCGCCCCAGGTGACGCCGTCGCCGTTCTCGTTCAGGGTATAGTTGCTGTTGGTCAGGCCAACCAGCATCTCGTCGGTGGCGGTCAGGTCGGTGACGGTGCCCCAGCCGGTGCTCCAGTCGGAACGGGTGAAGTACTCCACCACGTCCTCGTCATAGAAGCTGTTGATGTCCATATCCTGGAGGGCGTTCTCCACGTTCTCAGAATAGGTCTCGATGTCCTGGGTGTCCAGGGTCCAGAGGATGGCGTTGTCGGCGTTGATGACTTCCTCATCGGTGATGGTGGTCAGGCCGCTGGTGGTGCCCAGCTTGTTGGCCAGGACGTTGTTCAGGGCCTCATGGGCGCCGTTGCCGATGGCGAAGTAGTAGTCGCCGGCATCCAGCACCCACGCGCCGGTGGTGCCGTCGGCCTTGACCATATCCTCGTCATAGCTGCACATGTACTCGGGGTCAAACTCCACCGTCACGGTGACGGACTCGTTGGGCTCCAGGGTGTCGGTCTTGGTGAAGCCCAGCAGCTGGATGGCGGACTTCTCCACGCCGCCGTCGGTATAGGGGGTCTGGACGTACAGCTGAACCACGGACTTGCCGGCCACATCACCGGTGTTGGTCACGGTCACGGTGGCGGTGCCGGTGCCGCCGATCTCCAGCGTCACATCGTCCAGGGTCTGCTCAAAGGTGGTGTAGGAGAGGCCATAGCCGAAGGGATAGGTCATTTCGTCTTCGTAGCTCCAGGCTTCTCCGGCGCTGGAGCCTTCGGTGGAGTCCGCGTTGCCCTGGCCAAGCACGCTGTCCTCATACCGGGTCTCATAATACTTGTAGCCGACGTAGATGCCCTCGGTCTCCACAATGTACCAGTCGCCCTTGTTGTCGCTGGTCAGGTCGCCTGCGTCAGACTGGGAGCTGTTGGTGTAGGTGTACACGCCGAAGTTCTGCATGGCGGGGGAAGAGGCGCTGTTGGTGGCATAGGTGTCAGACAGGTGGCCGGAGGGGTTCTCGTCACCGCTGAGGACGTCAGCCACGCCCAGGAAGCCGTTGACGCCGGGCAGGCCCACCCAGAGGATGGCGTCGATCTCGTCGTCCTGCTTCAGCTCGTCAATTTCCATGGCGCAGTCGGAGTTGATCAGAACGATGACCCGGGTGCTGTGCTCCTTGGCCAGGGCGATCATGTCCCGCTCGTAGTCGGACAGGGCCAGAGGACGCTCAAAGCTGTCGCCCTCGGTGCCGTTGACCATGTCCACCTCGTAGTCGGCAGCCTCGGAGCTGTCGCGGGAGATGACCACCACGGCGACGGTGTCGTCGGCGGAGGCCAGCACATCGTCGGTGTACAGGGAGGCGGGAATCTCGCCTACCTGATAGGAGGAGGGGCTCTCATAGGTGGCGGTGAAGGAGGGGGTCAGGCCGTGGCCGGTGGAGCCGAAGCCTCTGCGGGCATAGGCCATGGCGGCATCGCTGGAATACAGGTCGATCATGTCCTGATTCACGGTGAAGCCCTTGGCGGCCAGCGCTTCCTCGATGCCATAGGCGGTCTGGTCAGAATCCACGTCAGTGGAGGAGCCGATCATGCCGCCCAGGGTGGGGGTGTGGGAGTTCATGCCCCAGAGGGTGACGGTCTCGGTGTCCTTGTCGATGGGCAGGGCGTCGTTGTTGTTCTTCAGAAGGACGCTGCCTTCCTCGGAGATCTGCTCTGCCAGTTCATTCTTGGCGGCCACCAGGTCGGCCACAGAGGTGAACTCGGATTCGTAATAGATGGCGTCCGCAACGC
>JAJQBL010000109.1:6160-40284 GCA_021203325.1 Clostridiales bacterium
GCAACGCCAGCAGCGCGGCGGTGATAGCGGTCAGGCCGCGCCACAATCTTGCTTTTTTGTTCTTCATTAAGTTTCCTCCTTAATATGTGTTGTTTCCGGCCCGGCGCCGTGGGCGCCAACTCCGCAACGCGGGCCCGCTGTATTACGACCGACGGCGCAGCTGACCAGGCTGCCCGCCGTTTGTCGCCATATGGATGCGCTCAGTCAAAAAGCGCGTCAAGGTACTGGACGATGTTCGCCAGCGATTCGTCGGTGTAGTACCGGTCGTCCGCGTGCTTGTATCCCGCAAAGGACTGGTAGGTGACGCCGTCCCGCCCTCCATTTTCGTTGCTGATGGTGCCGTCCGCCACATAGCTGCCGTTGACAAAGGCCTGATAGAGCCGGATGGACTGATGCTCCGACACGGTGATGTCCGCCGGGCTGTGCCAGATCAGCACGTTCAGGTTCTGCACGTCCTCCCAGTTCTCCTCAATGTAGTACCGGGCGGAGTACTGGGCCAGTTCCTCCTGGGTGCAGTCGGCAAGGGCGGTTCGGAGCCAGTACTCCTCCACGCTGTCATACCCGGTGCCGCTGAGGGAGGCGGAAGCCCACAGGTTCGCCACCCACCGCACTATCGAAGGAATCCCCTGGCTCTGGAAGTCGTCTTCCGCAAAGGGAAAATCGATGATGCCGTAGAAGTCCATCAGGCAGGACACCCGGGCGGACACCGGTTCGGCCAGCTCGTCCTCCCCGATGAAGCTGACGCCGTTAAACTCGTCGTCATTGGTGACAGCCGCCATGGTGGCCAGGTAGCCGCCGGCGGATTCGCCCCAGATGACGAAGCAGTCCGGGTCGTAGCCGTAGGTCTCCGCATTGGCCCGGAGGAAGCGGACAGCCGCCTTCACATCCTCCAGCGCCGCGGGGAATCCGTCCTCCGCGGCCAGGCGGTAATTCACCGTGGCGCAGGCGTAACCCTGCTGGCGGAAGTACCGGTACATGAACTGGGCCTGACGGGATTCCAGGTCGTTGGCCACGAAGCCGCCGCCGTGGACCAGAATGATCAGGGGCATGGGCTCGTCGGAATCGGGGACATAGAGGTGGAGATAATCGCTCTCCGACACGTCGGAATACTGCACGTTCTCATAGGAGGTGCCCCCGGTCCACTCCGAGGTGTCCATCTCCAGGGTGGGGGCGGTCAGGTTCTGCCACATGACCTTTGCCGCGTTCCGGTGGGTCAGGCAATACACCGCCACAATCAGCACCAGCACCAGGAGAACGATGAGGATGACCTTCAAAATCTTTTTTTCCATTGCGTTCAGCTCCCTTTCGTTCCAACGCTTCCGGCAAATTGGTTTTTGATTCACGGCCGACGGGGAGACCAATCTGTGCCGTCAGATGGGGCTGCCTTGACTCCGGAAGTCGCTGTCGGCAAAGGGGAAGTCGATGATGCCGTAGAAGTCGATCAGGCAGGAGACCTGGGCGGACACCGGTTCGGCCAGCTCGTCCTCCCCGATGAAGGAGACGCCGGTGAACTCGTCGTCATTGGTGACAGCCGCCATGGTGGCCAGATACCCTCCGGCGGACTCGCCCCAGATGATGAAGCGGTCCGGGTCGTAGCCATAGGTTTCCGCGTTGGCCCGGAGGTAGCGGACAGCCGCCTTCACGTCCTCCAGCGCGGCGGGGAACCCGTCCTCCTGGGCCAGGCGGTAGTTCACCGTGGCGCAGGCGTAGCCGTGCTGGCGGAAGTAGCGATACATGAACTGGGCCTGACGGGATTCACAGTCGTTGCAAACAAAGCCGCCGCCGTGGACCATGATAATGAGGGGCATGGGCTCCTCAGCATCGGGGACATAGAGGTGGAGGTAATCGCTGCCCGAAACATCGGAGTACGGCACATACTCATAGGAGGCGCCCCCCGTCCACTCTGACGTGTCCATCTCTATGGTGGGGGGCGGCCAGGTTGTCCCACACGGCCTTCACCGCATTCAGGTGGGTCAGGCACAGCACCGCCGCCACCACAATCAAAACCAGAAGTACAATCGAAAGAACCTTTCCGATTTTCCTAAGCGTCATGATAAGGCATTGCCCTTTCCGCCTTATGAAATGACTTCCATCAATCATACGGCTACATTATAACAAATATAAAAATGCTTTTCAAGTCTTTTTGCACAAACAGTCGGTTTCTCTGCACAACCTGCTTTCAGCGGAGTGCCTTCTATTTGGGGAAAATAGTTCAGTTTTCCGAAGGGGCGTCCAGCCGCTGGGGCATCCAGTCATACTTCCAGCAACGGGCCAGGTCCCAGCTCTCCTTCCAGCTCTCATCCATCTGGGCGTCCCGGTTGCGCCAGAGCTGATAGTTCCAATAGATGTATCCCGCGCTGACCGACCAGGCGTCCATCTCCAGGGCGGCCACCTCACGGTAGCGCCGCAGGTTCTCCTCCGCCGAGCCGCCCCGCTGGGCGTATTTGTTGCAGATGCACCACTCGCCCACGATGACGGGGACGTGCTTCGCCACGTTGGAGACCTTCCACTTGTTGAAGCCCACATAGATGCGGTACCACCACAGCTGATGCAGGGGTATGAAGGACTCCATGGCGAAGATGTAGATGTGGGTGTCCAAATAGACGTTCTTCATCCCGCTCTCGTCAAAGAACTTGTTCCAGCCGGTGAGGCGGAAGCCGTCGTGGAACACGATGGCCTTGTCCTCCGGCAGGATGGCCCGCAGGCGGCGGTACGCCTCCTTGTAGAAGGGCTTCAGGAACTTCATGGGCACATAGGAGGAACCCTTGGCCTCCTCCTTGTCCACCGGCTTGCCCCGGATGGGGCCGGAGGGGGAGGACAGCCACACCGTCAGGCTGATGGGCTCGTTGATGACCTCAATGCCGAAGAGGGCGGGGTGGTCCTTGTACCGCCGGGCCAGCCGCTCCAGCACCGTCAGGGCGAACTCCACTTCCTCTGGCTCCTGGCACCATTTGCAGACGCCGGTAATGCCGCCGTTGTCGTAGCCGTTCTGGCTGTCCGGCACGGTGTGCAGGTCGATCAGCACCTTGATGCCATACTTCTCCGCCCACTGAAAGGCCATGTCCAGGTATTCGATGCAGCCGTTGAAGGGGGGCCGGTCCCCGAAGATGAAGTAGGGCACCGGGATGCGCACCAGGTTGACGCCGTGGCCGCTCAAATCCTTGAAGTCCTGCTCCGTCACATAGGTGTCCCGGTGCTCCTTCATCCGTCGGGCCAGCTCCTCCCTGTCCATCAGCCGGTTCAGCCAGACCTCGTCCTTTGCGCCGGTCCCCTCGAACATGCCGACATCCATCCACTCCTCCAGGACGAGCCAGTTCCCCAGGTTTGTGCCTCTGATTGCTTCCATTGTGCTTTCTCCTTTTCTCATATTATTCGCTCCGGCAGGGCACTGTCGCCTGCCAGTGGGTTACCTCATCGGTGACGGTCAGCGTGACCGGCCCGCTCCCGTCGGCCCGGATCACGGCCAGGGCTTCTCCCCAATAGGTGTGGATGGTGTCCCCCCAATAGCCCTCCGGGTTATAGCTGGCGGCGCTGCCGAAGCCCGCCAGTTCCCCGCCGGTGACGGCGGCTGTTAACGTGTGCCGTTCCATGGGCTTCCAGATGCCCCGGCCGTCGGTATAGCGGAGGTGGATGTAGCTGAGGCCGCCGGGCTGTACAGTGGTCTCCTCCGGCGTCAGCTGCAGGACGGTGTCCTCTCCCGCCGTCTCCAGGGTCTGGGCGGCGATCAGGGCGCCGGATTCGTCATAGCTGCGGGCGGTGAGGGTGCCGTCCTGATAGGTGGTGCGGAACACGGCCCGGCAGTCTTTGGTCAGCTTTTTCCGGCCCAGGGTTTCGCCGTTCAGCAGCAGCTCCACCGAAGCGCCCCGGGCGTAGACCTCCACCTCTGCCGGGTTTCCGGCGCAGCCCCGTCAGGACCAGCTCATCAGGGCGTCCGTCAGGCTCCAGGCCCCCACAGGGGGCTTCTTCACCGGGGCCACGGGCCGCACCGCCAGGATGGGGCCCCGTTCCAGCGCAAAGGCCACGCGGGTATAGGCGGCCTCCGCCGTGGCGTCCCCCAGAATGTTGATACGTCCGCCGCCGGAGGTCAACCATCCGGGGTCGTCCGAGGGGGGCTGGCTGGGATAGTCCAGGTAGCCCCACCGGCCTGTGCCGGTCTCGCCAATGTAATCTATCCCCGCCCAGACGAAGTCGCCAATGATGCGAGGCTCCTGCTTCGCCAGCTTCCAGAAGGCATAGGCGTCGGCGCAGAAGGTCTCACTGCCCAGAATCAGGCGGTCAGGGTACTTTTTCAGGTCGTGGCGGTAACGGTAAATGCCGTAGTTGTACCCGGCGATGTCCATGTTGGCGAAGGCGTCTCTGGTTTTCCAGTCGCAGGGGGGGAGGGTTGCGCCGAACTTCATGGTCTTGTCCCCCAGGACGGTGGCCAGGGTGTTGTAAAACTCGCTGCCCACCGGCTTTTTCTTCTTCTCCAGCTCCTTCTTTTGCTCAGCAACAGCTTTATCTGCCTTGTCGTCGCTGTATACGCCGAAGCCGATGGAGCTGAGGAAGTTGAAGAAGATGTTCACCCCGCAGGTCACCGGACGAGTGTCGTCCAGACTGTGAAGGTACTCCGTCATCTCGCCGGTCAGGGCGATGCCTTTGGGCTGGGCGGTCTCCGACACCTCGTTCCCCGTGGAGTAGAGGATGACGGAGGGGTGGTTATAGTCCTTGTCCACCATGGCCCGGAGGTCCCGCCGCCACCAGTCGGGGGAAGTCGTTCACATAGTCGTATTTGGTCTTGTGGATGTACCAGCAGTCCACAAACTCATCCATCACCAGCATCCCCAGCCGGTCGCAGGCGTCCAGCAGGGCCTTGGAGCAGGGGTTGTGGGCGGAGCGGATGGCGTTGTAGCCGTTTTCCCGGAGGAGGCGCACCTTCCGTTCCTCCGCCTGGGGGTCGCACACCGCACCCAGGGGGCCGTTGTCGTGGTGGATGCAGGCCCCCCGGAGGATGACCCGCTCTCCGTTCAGGGTGAAGCCGATGTTCGGCCCCCAGGCCGGCAGGCGGAAGCCGAAGGAAGTCTCCGCCGTATCCCCGGCGAAGGAGGCCCGGCAGGTGTAGCACTTGGGGTGGTCGCAGCTCCAAAGCTCCGCCCCCGGCGCCGACAGAGTGAGAGCCGCCGTTCCGTCGCTTTCCGCGGCAGCGGAGGCCAGCACCGTTTCCCCGTCCAGCAGCTCCACCGTCACCGGGCCGGGCCGGGAGGTGGACACCGTCACCTCCGCGGTGGGAGGCGTCAGGGCGGTGGTGTGGACCTTGATGCCGTTCATCGGGATATGGGCCTCGTCCCCCACCCAGACGGACACAGGGCGGTAGATCCCCGTACCGGAATACCAGCGGCTGTTGGGCTGCCGGGCGTTGCGGGCCAGCACCACCAGCTCATTCTCCCCGTCGCTGCGGAGGGCGTCGGTGGCGTCGGCGTAAAAATTCGTGTAGCCGTAGGGCCAGGCGGCGATTTTGCCCCCGTTCAGCAGCACCTCCGCGTGGCGGTAGACGCCTTCAAACTCAAACATCACCCGCTTGCCCTTCCAGCCCTCCGGCGTGGGGAAACGCCTGCGGTATTCGTAGTCATAGCACCGGAACCAGCCAATGTTGTGCTGGCCGGGGCTGTCCGCCCCCCGTGGCTCCCGGCACTGGGCGTCGTGGGGCAGGGTGACGGAGACGGCGCTTCCTGACCCGTCCGCCCGGCGGCAGGTCCAGTCGGTGTTAAAGGAATATTGTTTCATGGGGATGCCTCCTGTCTTTTGCCCAATCTTGTTCAAAAACAGTTCTTGCTTCATTCGTGTCTATTATAACGAAAAAGGGACACCGGAATATATCACAAATTCCGGTGCCATATCACGTTCAGAACATCCATCTGAAAAAAATTACAGTTTTCTTCCGAAAAATTTCCGGACCTTGTGCAATTTGCCCGTCCCGGCGGTCAGGACTCCTTCTGCCCGTACTGCCTCCGGAACTGGCCCGGCGTCATGCCTTCCCATTTCTTAAACTCCCGTCCGAAATGGCTCTGGGAGGAGAAGCCGTAGGCATAGGCGATGTCGTCATAGGAGTCGTTGGAGTAGATCAGCCGGAGCTTGGCGGCGTGGAGCTTCTCCTGGATGATATAGTCCTTGAGCTTTACCCCCGTCTGTCGGGAAAAGGTGGCCGACAGGTGCTTGGGGGTGACCCCCAGCGCCTGGGCCAGCTCCTGCACCTCCAGTTTGGCGTGGAGCCGCTGCAGGACCAGCGTTTTGCAGGCGGCCACCAGGGGATGCCCTGCCGCCGCGGTGGAGAGGGCGTGTACCGCTTCGCAGTATTCCATCTCCGCCTGGCGCATACAGGCGATGACCGCGGCTTCGTTCCTCGCCTCATCCACCTGGCGGATGAACACATCGGACATGGAGAAGGCCAGCTCCGGTTGGAGCCCGCCCTCTATGGCGGAGCGGCTGGCCAGCGTGATGACGACCACCGCGTTGTACTTCGCCTGGTGCAGGGGGTCGACGGACATCCGGCCCACATTCCCCACATAGACCTCCTGCAGGCTGGCCCTCAGCAGCTCCAGGTCGCCGGCGCGGATGCTGCCCTGCTCCCGCAGCTCCTGCTGATAGGGGTTGTGGAGGGTGGACTGCTCCTGATTGTCATACATGGCCTGCTGGATGCGCCGGTTTATATCCGCCAGCATCTGTTCATCACAGAAGCTCAGGCGCAGGAGCTGATTCATGTCTATGCTGACGCCGCTGACCGTCTCGGAGAGCATCAGCACCATGTGGGCCAGCAGCTCCAGGGGTACATGGCTGACGTGGTAGGGCCGCGCCGGGTCCAGCCCGTGGCTGCGCTGCAACTGCCGGGCGGCCTGGGCCGTGTCCGGGGACAGGCAGCAGGGCCCCACCAGGTAGATCTCCCCGCCGCCCTGTACGATGCCGTACAAAATGGTGTCCCCCTCGGCGTAGAGCAGGGGGGTGTCCGCCCTGGCCGCATCCAGCAGCCGGCGGCAGAAGGCGGGGTCAGCCCGCAGCAGGTTGGGCTGCTCACCGTAGTCCTCATAGACGGCGATGGAATTGCCCTCCCGGTCATAGACGCAGACGGGGGCGTGAAGCAGGCAGATGATGTGGCGGCAAAGCTGTTGCGGCGTCATAGAAGCACCTCCAGGGGAAGGATTGGTATTATTGTCCCACAATTTACCGGGTTCCGCAACCATTTTTTACGCCTGCGAAAAAAATTCATATTGCTTTCTCCCCCCAATTCCCTTATAATAGCAACAACCGCCGCCCGGCGGGAGTATGTGCAGGAGGACGAAACCCTATGAGAAAACAGCAAACCTATCAATGGCCACAACTGACGGTGGGCGTTTGTTACTACCCGGAGCAGTGGGACGAGGCCATGTGGCGTGAGGACCTGCGCCGGATGCGGGAGGCGGGCATTCGCTGCATCCGCATTGGGGAGTTCGCCTGGAACAAGGTGGAGCCGGAGGAAGGCAAGTTCACCTTTGACTTTTTCGCCCGGTTCCTGGATGTGGCGGAGGAGGCCGGCATGAAGGTCATCTTCGGCACCCCCACCGCCACGCCCCCCGCCTGGCTCACCGAGGGATACCCGGAGGTGCTGAACTGCCGTCAGGACGGCGTCCCCTACCGCCACGGGATGCGGCGGCACTATAACTACAACTCCCCGGTGTACCGGCTGCTCTCCGCCCGGATCGTGGAGGCCCTCGCCTCCCACTACGCCCCCCACCCCGCCGTGGTGGGCTGGCAGATCGACAACGAGATCAACTGCGAAACCTGCGACTTCTATTCCGAAAGCGACACCGACGCCTTCCGGACCTTCCTCCAGGAGAAGTACGGCACCCTGGATGCCCTGAACCGGGCCTGGGGCACCGTGTTCTGGAATCAGACCTACACCGCCTGGGAGGAAATTTACGTCCCCCGCACCACCATTCACAACTCCACCAACCCCCATCAGGTGCTGGACTATATCCGCTTCGTCTCGGACAGCGCCATCCGCTTCTGCAAGATGCAGAGTGACATTGTGCGCAAGCACTGCAAGCCGGGGGACTTCATCACCACCAACGGCCTCTTCGGCCACCTGGACAACCACCGGATGATGGACGAGGCCCTGGACGTCTACACCTACGACTCCTACCCCGACTTCGCCTTCTGCATGAACGAGCATCCCCTCCAGTCCCGCAACCTGAATGACCGGCGGTGGAGCCAGCACCTTATGGAGACCCGCTCCGTCTGCCCCCACTTCGGCATTATGGAGCAGCAGTCCGGCGCACTGGGCTGGAACACCCGGATGGAGTCCCCCGCCCCCAAGCCGGGGCAGATGACCCTCTGGGCCATGCAGAGCGTGGCCCACGGGGCGGACTATGTCAGTTTCTTCCGCTGGCGCACCTCCGTCATGGGCACCGAGATGTACTGGCACGGGATTCTGGACTACGACAACCGGGACAACCGGAAGCTCCGGGAGCTGAAGGAGTTTGTGCAGAAGCTCCAGCCCATTCAGGAACTGGCGGGGGCGGACTATGAGGCGTCCTTCGCCCTGGTGCGGGACTACGACAATGACTGGGACGCGGAGCTGGACGCCTGGCACAGCCGCCTGACCTGGAAGAGCCAGGAGGAAATCTTCATCGCCGCCCAGCTGGCCCACACCCCCATGGACATCCTCTATCTGTTGGACAGCACCGAGGCGGCGGAGCTGCTCCGTTACCCCGTCCTGTTCTATCCCCACGGCCTGATTCTGACGGAGGAGCACGCGGCCCTGCTCCGGGCCTATGTGGAGCAGGGTGGCACCCTGGTCATCGGGGCGCGCACCGGCCAGAAGGACGCCACCGGCCAGTGCGTCATGGCCCCCATGCCCGGCCTGCTGGCGGAGGCCACTCAGACCGACGTGACCGAGGGCACCTTTGTCGGCCCGGCGGACGGCGTTGTCTGCATGGACTGGGCGGGGCAGAGCCTAGACACCGGGGTTTACAATGAGGTCCTGGCCCTCACCGGGCCGGAGGCGACCGTCCTGGCCCGGTACGCCGGCAACTACTACGCCGGGGCGCCCGCCCTGACCGAGCGGCGGCTGGGGAAGGGCCGCATCCTCCACTTTGGCGGCACCTTCACCCGGGACACCGTCCGGGCCTTCCTGGACTATCTGAACCTGTCCGAGCCCTGGGGAGACGTGCTGACCCTCCCCGCAGACTGCGAGCTGTGCGTCCGCAGAAAAGGGGAGACGCGGCTGTTCTTTGTGCTGAACTATGCCGCCGCCCCACAGACCGTCACCCTCCACGTTCCGCTGACGGACATGGAGACAGGGGAGACGGCGGAGGGGGCCGTTGCCCTCCGGCCCTACGAAGTAAAAGTTTATCGGAAGTAAAAAAGCAGCTCCCGTGCAGCGTTTCGCTCTGCACGGGAGCTGTTGCGTTCCGATTCAGCCCTCCGCCTCCTGATAGTCGAAGCAGTCGAAGTCGGCGGTTTTCTGGTGGAGCAGCCGGTCGGAGGCGGTGATCCCCACAAAGGTGCCGGTGAACTCCCCATACCGGCTGTACTCGTCGGAGAGTTTGCTGGTGTCGAACACCGGGCCGATGGGCCGGTACTCCGCCCCGTCCGCGCTCCACAGGAAGCGGCTCTCCCGGCCATCGACCACCAGCCGGAGGTACACCGTCCCCTCCGGGGCCGGGGTGCGGCTGCCCGGGCAGTCGGTCTTTTGGCCGTTCTCCACTGCCACCACGGAGAGGGCGCCGCCCCCCAGGGTCTGGGAGTAGTACTTCCGCAGGCAGAGGAAATTCATGTTGTCATAGTACAGCATCAGCCCCGCGCTGTGCTGGTAGACCTCCGGCGTGAACTCCATCCGGGTGGTGACGGTGACGTGAAGGCCCGCCAGCTTCCGGGCCAGCAGGCTCACCCGGTTCAGACTGCACGCCGACTCCTGCCCCCGCATCCGCAGCCAGCCGGGGCGGCTCTCCAAATCCGTAAAGCTCCGGGGGTCGAGCCGGGGGGCGTAGTACTGGATGCCCAGCCGGGGGCTGTCGAAGCCGTCAAAGCCGGGCAGGGACCGCTCCGGCGCGTCGGGGAGCAGGCTGCCGGGGCAAAACTCCCGGGCCAGATTGCCGCCCCCTTCCAGCCGGAGCCAGCCGTCCTCTGTCCAGACCATTTTCTGCATGGCGGTCTCCCGGCCCAGGGTGCAGCGCAGCTCCGGCAGGAAGGGCCGGGCGCAGAGGTGGACCAAATAGGTCTCCCCCAGACCGGTCTCCACATAGCTGCCGTGGCCGCACTTCTGGAGGTAGGAGGCGGGGTTGTAGTAGTTGGGTTTCAGGTGGTCGGGGTTGGCCAGCTCATCCGGGTCGCCGGGGGCGGCGGTGAGGATGGGATTTTCCGGGTCGCCCTCATAGGGGCCCCAGACGGACTTCGACCGGGCCATGGTGACGCAGTGGTTGTATCCTGTGCCCCCCTCGGCGCACATCAGATAGTAGTAGTCCCCCCGGCGGGTCAGATGAGGGGCCTCCAGACAGCCCCGGCGGGTGCCGCCCATCCAGATGCGTTTGGGATAGCCCACGATGGCCTGCTTTTTGGGGTCATACTCCACCAGGCAGATGCCGCCGGGCTTCTGGTAGCCCGTCCTGGTCTCCCACTCCAGGGAGACCAGCCACTTCCGCCCGTCCTCGTCGTGGAACAGGGAGGCGTCAAACCCGGCGGAGTGGAGGTACACCGGCTCCGACCAGGGACCCTTCGGGTCCGGGGCGGTGATGACGAAGTTGTCAATGTCAAAGCACCGGGCGTTCATGGAGTGCATCACCCCGTACACCAGATAGAACAGCCCCTCCTCCCGGCAGTAGGTCAGGCAGGGGGCCCAGATGCCCTTGGCGGAGGGCAGGCGGGACAGGTCCGCCACGGCGGGGTCGGTGATGGCGTGGCTGTACAGCCCCCAGTGCTTCATGTCTCTGGAGTGGTAGATGGGCACGGCGGGGAACCACTCAAAGGAGGAGCAGGCGATGTAGTAGTCCTCTCCCCGGCGGCAGATGCAGGGGTCGGGGTGGAACCCTGGCAGGATGGGATTGTGCAGATTCATGGGTTTGGGTCTCTCTTTCTGTCAAATTCAAACTGCTTTGCAGGGCGGCTCCCGGCCGCCCTCACAGGTTCAGCAGGAAGAACGCCTGCATATCGTTCCATGCGGTGTCCTCCTCCGCCCCCTCCACGGTGACGGTGATTGCGTCCCCGCATTGAATCTCCAGGTTGAGCACCCGCAGCAGCTGGTTGGCCCGCACCGTCTTATCCCCCTTCGTCAGGGTGATGACGGTGTCGGCATAGGTTTTTGCCTGCTTTGCCAGCAGCCCGGCGGGGCGGGTGTGGAGGCCGTGCGGGTTTTGGACGATATGGGTGAACTGTTTCATACAAGCACCGTTCCGGCCGCTTGTGTCCGGCAACGGGGAACCGAAAGCGGCTGCCTTTCTGATTGTGAACTGTTCCCATTATAGCATAACGGCGTCAAAATGCAAGGGAAGGAGCAGCCGGCCCGCAAACAGATTGCGGGCCGGCTGTGGAACCGGTGCTGTAAAATTGTGTGGGACGCCTTATCCGGCGTTGAACAGCGGGGAGAGGACATCCGCATATTCCTGGAAAATCTCCAGCAGGAAGGTGTCCCAGTGGCGGGCGTCCTGGGTGCTGCTGCCGAACACATAGTCCTCCTGGCCGTAGTCAATGACGTCGAAGCCGGGCATGGCCTTGCTGGCCCCCGCCGTCCGGTAGGAGACGGCGTCCGCCAGGGAGAAGGAGACGCTGGTGATGTCGGAGTAGTCCACCCAGCCGCTCAGGTCGGTGCCGGTGGCCTCGGTGGAGGTACCATTGGCGGTCTGGGCCTCCGCTTCGGCGGCCTCGACCTCTACGCCGCCTGCGTATTCGGCGTACATCTGGTCAACGTACAGGGAGAAGGAGCTGCTCAGAATCTCGGAGGGCACATGGCCGCCGTCCCACTGCCACTCGATCTCGCAGTCGGTGCCGCTGTTCAGCCAGGCGATTTGCAGGTTCAGGGAGGAGAACATGGACATATCGCCCTCGGAGGCGCCCATGAGGATACGGGTCCAGGCGGGGCCTTCCGTGTCCTCGTCCCCGATGTAGTTCAGGGGATTGTAGAGGGAGACGATGTTGTTGCCGTACTCATCGCCCTCCAGAATCTCCGCGATGTCGGCGGCGTAGGCCTCCACCATCTCCTCATAGCTGGAGTAGTTGGCGGAGTCGGTGCTGCTGCCTGCGGCCTGGGTGGTGCCCGCGTCGGGGGTGCCCACGTCCATGGTGTCGCCGCTGGTGTCCACATTCTCGTTGGTGATGGAGGAGGAGCTGTCAGCGTCGCCGTCCGGCAGGCTGTCGGCGTCAATATCATCAGGGAGTTCCCCGTCCGTCAGACTTTCGGTGTCCGTGTCGCCGCCGGGGAAGCCGCCCATGCCGCCTCTGCCGGAGGTACCGCCGTCCGGCAGGCTGTCGGTGTCAACGCCGTCGGGGAGCTCGCCGTCTGCCAGTCCGCTGGCGTCCGCGCCGTCCGGCAGGCTGTCGGTGTCAAAATCGCCGGGGAGCTCGCCGTCGGAGAGGCCGCCCATGTCGCCCGTTTCCCCGTCGGCAAAGTCCGCCGCGCCGTTCATGCCGCTGGGCAGGTTGCCGCTCATGCCGCCGGAGCTGGAGGCGGTGTAGCGGCCCTCCAGGAAGGCCTCCGCCTTGTCCTCGGTGGTCATGGCGGCCACTTCCTCATCGGACAGGGCGTTGCCGTCCTCATCAAACCAGGTCCAGCCGCTGGCGTAGTCCAGATTGTCCAGATACCACTGGAGGTTGGAGACGAACTCCGCCAGATAGAGGTCCAGATAGGTGCCGCCGTAGCCGTTGGTGTCGGCATAGAGGTCCTCGTCATACTCGATGGTCAGGGCGATGGTGCTGTTCAGCGCCCCGTCCCCGTCCAGGTCGAAGCCCACGTCGGCCTCCTCCACGGTCAGGTTCTGCTCATTGATATACTCCATATAGGACTCGGAGAGGTACTCCGCCAGCTGCGCCTGGAAGTCGGAGCCGAAGGTATAATCGGTGTCCAGATAGTACTCAAAGGCCAGGGCCATGTCCGCCTCGTACAGGGAGGTGATGGCGCTGTAGGCGATGCAGCCCCAGGCCCCGTCGGACAGCTCCACCTCCTCGCCGTCAATGGTGACGGTGGTGGAATAGCTGCCGTCCTCGTTCAGGTAGCAGCCCACGGCCCCCACTTCCTCCTGATAGGGATAGAAGTCGGAGTTGTTGGAGGTGGCGGCGAACATGGTGGCGTGGGCGCCGCCGCCGCTGCCGCCGGTGGAGACGAAGTAATCAACGCTGCCGGGGAGGTTGCCCAGCAGGATGTTATACTTCACGAACCGGGCGGCGGCCTTCTGGTCGGACAGGCAGGAGGGGGCGTCGCCGGTGTAGTAGGTGTTGCCGTCCTCGTCGGTGGCGGTGTCCTGCTTGCCCCGGTTGCCGCAGGCGACGTTGATGTAGCCCTCAGAGGCGTAAGTGGTGGCGGCCAGGGTGTTGGTGGAGGAGCTGTAGCCCGCCGCGCCGGTGTTCAGAATCACCGGGGCGGTGGCGGCGGTGTACACCTGGCCGTTGGTGCTGGTGATCTCGGCGTCATAGTCGATGACCAGGCTGCCGTTGACGGCGGCGGTGTAGCTGTCCGCCGTCACGTCGGCGGTGCCGTCCCCGTCGGTGTCAATGCCGGTGACGTAGCCGCCGGGGACGCAGACGGAGACGCCCTCCTCGTCCTCAATCTCCGGATAGGCCACGGCGGAGACGATGGACATGACCCAGGCGTCCGCGCCGGAGTCATAGCTCCAGGTATAGTCGGTGTTGTTGGCCAGGTTCAGGGTGGATTCGATGTACTCCTTGTCGGAGGATACCGCCTGGGTTTCCGAGGCGGCGGCAGAGCTGTCCTCTGACGAGGACGCGGATTCCGTCGTTTCCGAACCGGAGGATGTGCTGCCGCAGGCGGCCAGGCTCAGCACCATGGCCAGCGCACAGAGCAGTGCGGTGAATTTCTTCATGGGATAGACCTCCTTACATTGTTTCGGTTATCCTATCATAAAAACCTTGAAAAAAGATTGAAGCCTTCCATCTTTTTTCAAGGTTTCTGTGGTATAGTAGGAATCAGAACATGGCGTGCCTGCCACATGAACACAGTGGACTATCACGCTTTTTCATTAGGGGCTGCTGCTTTGCGGTTCAGGCAGATGTTATCTATCATTAGGATTACAAAATTGACGCCACGTTACGCCAGCGGCGGAACGGGCGGCAATCGCACCCAGCCGCCATCGGCGGCAGCTTTGGTGCGTAACAAATTACTTCGTCTGTTGCCTGACAGACCACCTGATTGCGAGACAAGGCGGAGCCGCCAGCGGGATAGGAGAGGGGTTCTTAGGGGGGAGCGAGGCCCCGAGCTTCCCCCTGAGCCGCCTTCTTTTGCTACTTTTCTTGGCGGAGCAAGAAAAGTAGGCCCCGCTTCCTGGCAGGGAAGGCCGGACAAAGTCTCTATAGCGAACGTTCTCTAGGGAGACACTGCCGGAGGGCAAAAACCTGTTTCCTTTCAAACGCCTTTTCTAAAGAGGGAAGGTTAGCCGGGCGCACACTGTGCGCCCCTACGGAGCAGTGGGAAACGTGGATTCTTTGACATATTTGACCTGAAACCCGATTTTCATACATACCCACAGAGAGGAGATGACAGCGATGAAGCTGTTGCTGGTGGAGGACGAGCCCCGGATGGCGGACGCCCTGAAAGAGCTGCTGCGGCAGGAGGGCTATGATGTGGACTGCTTCTTCCGCGGCGACGACGGCCTTGCGGCCCTTTGCAGCGGGCAGTACGACGGCGTGATTCTGGACGTGATGCTGCCCGGCCTGTCCGGGACAGAGGTGGCGGCCCGGAGCAGAAGGGCCGGCGTCCGCACCCCCATCCTGATGCTCACCGCCAGAGGGGAGCTGGACGACAAGGTGCTTGGCCTGGACGCGGGGGCCGACGACTATGTGACGAAGCCCTTTCAGCCCCGGGAGCTGCTGGCCCGGGTGCGGGCCCTGTGCCGCCGGGGGATGCCGCTGGTGGACGACCGGCTGTGCGTGGGCGATCTGGCGCTGGATGTCAAGGCCCTGACGCTGCACTGCACCGCCACCGGCCAAAGCGTCCACCTCAGCGAGAAGGAGTGCCGGGTGCTGGAATATCTGATTGCGAATCAGCGGCAGATTTTGTCCCGGGAGCAGCTGGCCATGAAGATCTGGGGCTATGAGGACGAGGCGGAGTACAATAAGGTGGAGGTCTACATCTCCTTTGCCCGGAAGAAGCTGGCCTTTGTGGGCTCCCGGGTGGAGATCAAGGCGGTGCGTGGGGCCGGATACGAATTGAGGTGGGACTGTGGATAAAAAGCGGCAGGGCAGCGTCTTTCAGCGCTCCCGGCGGCAGATCGTGACGGTGATCATGGCGGTGTTTCTGCTGCTGTTTGCCATCACCCTGGCCGCCATCTACGTCATCAGCTATCAGGAGCTGTATCAGGAGAATCAGGATATGCTGGAGATGTATGTGGAGCAGTACCACGAGAACGGCAACCCCAGCGAAACGCAGCGCTCAGAGGAATCCCGTCAGGGGGGCAGCCCCCCGGCGCAGGACGAACCGCCGGACCATGACAGCACCCGGTATCTGCTTTCTTCCTTTTATTCCGTGGCCTTTGACGGGGCGGGGGAGCCCTACAGCACAGACATGGGCGACGGTACGCTGTATACGGAGGCCCAGCTGTCCGAAGCGGCGGAGTACCTGCTGGGGACGGGACGGAGCCAGGGCACCTATGGCAACTTCGTCTACTGCGTGGATACGGAGGAGGACTATACCCTGGTGGTGCTGATGGACAACACCCTGGTCTCCGACAGCTTCACCACCCTGTTCCGCAATGCGCTGCTGCTGGGGGCGGTCATGGTGGCGGTGCTTCTGCTGTGCGCCATTGCCCTGGCCCGCTGGATCATCCGTCCCCTGGAGGAAAGCGACCGCCGCCAGCGGCAGTTCCTCTCCGACGCCGGGCACGAGCTAAAAACGCCGGTGGCAGTGGTGGAGGCCAACGCGGAGCTGCTGGAGCGGGAGATCGGCGAGAATCAATGGCTGCGAAACATCCGCTCCGAGAGCGGCCGGATGGCCGGGCTGGTCAGCGAGCTGCTGACTCTGGTGCGGACGGAGCGGGAAGCCCCCCCAGATGGAGCCGCTGGATTTCAGCCGCCTGGTACTGGGCGGGGTGCTGCCCTTTGAGAGCGTGGCCTTTGAACAGGGCCGGGAGCTGGAGTACCAAATTAATGAGAACATCACCCTGCAGGGGAACCCCGGCCAGCTGAGCCAGCTGGTCTCCATCCTGATGGACAACGCCCTCTCCCACAGCGAGGGGGCGGGGGGCATTGCCGTGACGCTGGGTCGGGAGCGGGAGGAGGCCGTTCTGACGGTGTCCAACCCCGGTTTCATCCCGGAGGAGGACAGGACGGAAATTTTTGTCCGCTTCTTCCGAAGGGACGCCAACCGCAGCGGCACAGACCATTACGGTCTGGGCCTGACCATCGCCCAGACCGTTGTGACCGCCCATCAGGGGGAGATTCAGGTGGATTGCAGCGGCGGGCGGGTTGTCTTCACCGTCCGCCTTCCCGCCGGGGAGAAAAAGCGCCGCAAAACGGGGAAAAGACCCCGCCGACGGTGAGCGGAGCCTGACAACGGTTTATCGGCGCAGAAGTGAAAGCTGAAAACAAAAAGCGAAAAACCGGGCACCGAGGTTGATACCTGAGCGTATCAAACCGGTGTCCGGTTATGGTCGGAATGCCGGGATTCGAACCCGGGGCCTCTTGGACCCGAACCAAGCGCGATACCAAACTTCGCCACATCCCGCAACAACCGTTATTATAGCGTTTCCCGGCGGGAATGTCAAGGGCGAAAAAGGGGCGCGGGGAAAATTCCTGCACCGCATCTGGCTGCGCCTCCCTGGGGACAGAACCTGTTTTTTCTCAATCCCTGCTGAGGAAGGCAAACGTCCCCTCCGGCGTCAGCGCCGCCTCCTCAAAGGAGCGCAGATAGCCGTGGCAGCTCCGGCGCATCTCCTCCTCGCTGGCGGCGAACATGGGGTCGTAGACCCCCACCGTCACCATACCGGCCTCCCGGGCCCCGGCGCAGGACATGGGGGAGTCGTCAAAAAAGACGCAGTCCGCCGGGGCCACCCCCAGCCGGGCCGCAACCATGCGGAAGCCCTCCGGGGCGCGCTTCTCCACCCCCAGCTCGGAGGCGTACAGCACCGCCTCGAAACAGCGGTCGATGCTGTGATGGGCCAGGGCGGCTTCACAGAGGGGGCGGGCGCAGGAGGTGTAAACGGCCATCCGCTCCCCCCGGTGGGCGCAGCGGGAGAGGAAGGCCCGGACGCCGGGCTTCAGGGGAATCTCCTCCCCGTAGCTCTGCCGCACCATGGCCAGCCACTCCGCGACAATGTCCTCCTCGCTGTCCTCCAGATGACAGAATTTCTTTGTGAACCTGGCCCCGGCGGGAAGGCTGGCGTGGACCACGCCCTCGTGATACGCCTGTGACCAGGGCAGCCCCCGTTTGGCCAGAAAGCGGACATCCACCTCCTGCCAGACTTTGTTGGAATCGATCAGCGTTCCGTCCAAGTCAAACAGCAGCATGACGCCCTCCCATCTCAGTCAATGTAATACCGCCAGGGGAAGTCTGCCGCTTCCTCCGCGTAGTCAATGCCAATCCGCTTTGTGACGTGAATCTCCCCCACCGGCTGAGGGGGGACAGCCAGACCCGCATCCTCCGGCGCGGCGCAGACATACAGGCCGTCCCCGGTCAGGTCTGCCAGATTGTCCGCCCGGGTGATGGCCAGGGCTTTGCACAGCTTGCCGGGGCCGTTCATCAGATTGCGGGACTGCGGGGCGGTCAGCTCCTCCGGTGTCTTGCCGTAACGGAGCCGGGCCATCCGGGCCAGACCGGCCACCGGCTGAGCGCCGCGAATCAGCACGGCGGCGGGCTCTCCCTCCGGCTCCGTCACCAGATTCAGGCAGTGGTACATCCCATAGATCAGGTAGACGTAGGCGTGGCCCGGCGGGGCAAAGAGGGGGGCCGTCCGGGCGGTGCGGCGGTACTGCCAGGCGTGACAGGCCTTGTCCATCCGGCCAATGTACGCCTCCGTCTCGGTGATGCGGCAGACCAGCGTTTCCCCCTCCCACCGGCGCACCAGACAGCAGCCCAGCAGCTCCCGGGCCACCAGCCGGGTGTCCCGGTCATAAAAAGCGGCGTCAAGCCTTGCCATGGGAACCCCTCCGTGGTATGATAGTGTCAGTATCATACCATACGAAACTGATTTCTGCAAGTGGAAGTGACAGGATATGCATTTGAAGGACTATGATCTGGGCGCCTGGCGGGACGTGCTGCTGCCGCTGGGTGAGGAGCCTTGGTGCGAGGCCCTGTTTGACCGGGTGGAGGCCGCCTACGCCCAGGGGAGCCCCGCCGTCTACCCGCCCCGGGAGCAGCTCTTCACCGCCCTGCGTCTGACGCCGCCGGAGACGGTGCGCTGCGTGGTGGTGGGGCAGGACCCGTACCACGAGGCGGGGCAGGCCCACGGGCTGGCCTTCTCGGTGCAGGAGGGGGTCAGGGTGCCCCCAAGCCTGCGGAACATTTATAAGGAGCTGCAAAGCGACCTGGGGGTGACTCCGCCCTCCTCCGGCACCCTGACCGGCTGGGCGGAACAGGGGGTCCTCCTGCTGAACAACGTGCTGACCGTCTACGACGGGCAGGCGGGCAGCCATAAGGGCTGGGGCTGGGAGCAGTTCACCACGGAGGTTCTGCGCCAGACCGTCCGGCTGCCCCAGCCGGTGGCTTACCCGCTGTGGGGACGGGCGGCCCAGACCAAGGCCGCGCTGGTCTCACCGGAGCGCAGCCCCTACCCCCGCCTGGTGCTGCAAAGCAACCATCCCAGTCCGCTGTCCGCCAGCAGAGGCTTCTTTGGGTCGAAACCCTTTAGCCGGGTGAACGCTTTCTTGACCGCAGAGGGCAGCGCGCCCATCGACTGGGGACACACAAGGTAAAAAAGCTGATTTTTCAGGTAAAATTGAATGCTTTTTCCGGGCAAAAATCCCCCTCAAATTTTTTTTCATTTTCCTCTTGACATTTCCAGCCGCTGGTACTATAATAGCGATTGTTGAGGGAACGGGGCAACGCCGGGGCGCTGACAGTGCAGACGAATCGGTTGTTCTTCCCGGTTCTTTCAAGAATAGTTGGTCATAGCTCATCTGGGGGTATAGCTCAGCTGGGAGAGCGCTTGAATGGCATTCAAGAGGTCAGCGGTTCGATCCCGCTTATCTCCACCAGAGAAAACACGTTGAAACTTAAGGTTTCAACGTGTTTTTCTTTTGCTTGGGGATTTCCTTTGGTCAAAGCACATTTGTTCAGAGGCTCCCTAGCCTTCCCGTCTCCCTACATCGATGCCGTTGCCGTTCAGGGCCGCCGCCGTCAGCGTGTCCCCCTGATACTCCAGCTTCAGGGAGAAAAACGGCACATCCGCCGCCAGCAGCTCCAGAAAGAGCCTGTCCCCTTCCCAGTGGGGCAGGGACAGCACCTCTCCCTTGTCCACCCAGCGCAGCACCCCCTCCTCCGTATCGGTCAGGGTGCCCTCAAAGGCGTCGGCGGTGAACAGGTACATATATTCCGTCTCGTACCGGTCGGAGACGAAGGTGACGATGCCCCGGAGGCGGTAGCGCGTCAGGGTCAGGCCGGTCTCCTCCCGCACCTCCCGGAGGAGGCACTCCTCCGGGCTCTCCTTCGGCTCGAACTTCCCGCCGACGCCGATCCACTTCCCCTGATTTTCGTCCCCGGCCTTCTTGACGCGGTGGAGCATCAGATAGCTGCCGTCCCGCTCGATATAGCATAAGGTGGTGTTTTTCATAGGCTCCTCCTCCGGGCGGCGGTTACTCCGCCTCGTCCCGGCTGTGCTTTTTCAGCTTTTCAAAGCTCTCCGCGCTGATGGCGTGTTCCATCTGGCAGGCCTCCCGCTCCGCCACCGCCGGGTCCACCCCGGCGCTGACCAGCTGGGCCTTGAAATACAGGTGCCGTTCATAGATCTGTTCGGCGATGGCCTGGCCCGACTCCGTCAGGTGCAGCAGGGCCCGGTCGTCCACCCACAGGTATCCGCCCTTCTCCAGCGCCGCCACCGCGTGGCTGATGCTGGGCTTGGAAAACCCCATATGCCGCGCCACGTCCACCGAGCGCACCTTGCCCTTCCGGCGCTGGAGCACGAGGATGGCTTCCAGATAATCCTCGCCTGACATATGCAATGCCATCGCTGCATCTTCCTTTCCTCTGCCGGTTCCCCCGCGCCCCGGAGACTGCGGTGCAGGAGTTAGCAGATTCTAACTATAGTATCCTTATCTTACCACGTCCCGGCTGTGGCTGTCAAGGCGCATCTGATGCAAAATTTCGGCGGCTGAGAACCGGGAACGGCGGCATATATTTTACAAAAGACAAAAATTATTTGAGAGGGTTTCCTTTTTGCGGGGAATGCTCTATAATGAGTCTGTCTATCGCCGGGGAACGCCGTGCGTTTCGCCTGGCGTGATACTCCCTCACTGTTTTCTGAAAGGAGCTTTCTCATGAGCAATGTAACCATTTCCGACGCCGTCCGCTACATCGGCTGCGACGATCATCAAATCGACCTGTTCGAGAGCCAGTATCCGGTGCCCAACGGCATTTCCTATAATTCCTATGTGATTCTGGATGAGAAGATCGCCGTCCTGGACACGGCGGACCGCCGGGTCTCGGAGGAGTGGCTGGCAAAGCTGGAGGCTGCGTTGGAGGGCCGGACGCCGGATTACCTCGTCATCTCCCACATGGAGCCGGACCACGCCTACAACATCCAGCGCCTGGCGGAAAAATACCCTGAAATGCAGCTGGTGGGCAATGCCAAGACCTTCACCATGCTGCCCCTGTACTTTGACCTGGATGTCTCCCGGCGCAAGGTGGTGGTAAAGGAGGGGGACAGCCTCGCTCTGGGCAGCCATACCCTGACCTTCTGCATGGCCCCTATGGTGCACTGGCCGGAGGTCATGGTGGAGTACGAGTCCAGCGAAAAGCTGCTGTTCTCCGCCGACGCTTTTGGCAAATTCGGCGCGCTGGACGTGGACGAGCCCTGGGACGATGAGGCCCGCCGCTATTACATCAACATTGTCGGCAAGTACGGCACTTCGGCCCAGGCCCTGCTGAAAAAGGCCGCCGGGCTGGACATCGCCGCCATCTGCCCCCTCCACGGCCCTGTGTTGAAGGAGGATTTGGGCCACTACATCGGCCTGTACCAGACCTGGAGCAGCTACGCCCCGGAGGCGTCCGGCGTCACCCTGGCCTACTGTTCCATCCACGGCAACACTGCCGCCGCCGCTCTGGAGCTGAAAGCCATGCTGGAGGCAAAGGGGGCCACGGTGGCCGCCTTCGACCTGTCCCGGGACAGCATGAGCGAGGCTGTGGCCTCCGCCTTCCGCTATGACCGGCTGGTGCTGGCCGCACCCACCTATGACGCCTCCCTGTTTCCGGTGATGGAGGACTTTTTGTATCATTTGAAGGGCAAGAACTTCCAGAAGCGCACCGTCGCCATTCTGGAGAACGGCTCCTGGGCCCCCATGGCCGGCAAGCTGATGCGGGCCTATGTGGAGGGCTTCAAGGGCTGCACCCTGGCGGAGCCGGTGGTCACAGTCCGCGGCAAGCTGAACGCGAAGAACCGGGGCGAGCTTGCCGCCCTGGTGGATGCGCTGACCGCCTGAGCGGGGGTATCCGATTTCTTGGAAAAAAGGGGCGATCCCGGTGATCGATCAAGAGAAAATCAAGGCAGCCGTCACCCAGTTTCTGGAGGCCATCGGCGAGGACACCGGCCGGGCCGGCCTGGTGGACACCCCTGACCGCATTGCCAGGATGTGTACCGAGCTGTTCGGCGGCCTGGAGCAGACGGCGGCGGAGCCCCTCTCCAAGCGCTTCCCCGTGGAGGGCAGCGACATGGTGCTGGAGAAGGACATCACCTTTTACTCCATGTGCGAGCATCATCTGCTCCCCTTCTACGGCAGGGTTCACATCGCCTATGTACCGGACGGGCAGGTGGTGGGCCTCAGCAAGCTGGCCCGCACCGTGGAGGTGTTCGCCCGCCGCCCCCAGATTCAGGAGCAGATGACCCGGCAGATTGCCGCCGCCATCATGGAGGAATTGCAGCCCAAAGGCGTCATGGTCATGGTAGAGGCGGAGCATATGTGCATGACCATGCGGGGCATCAAAAAGCCGGGGAGCAAAACCGTCACCGTCGCCGCCCTGGGCTGCTTTGAGACGGAGGAAGGGCTGCAAAACCGCTTCTTCCAGATGCTGCGGCCATGAGGCGGGTCAACGCCCTGCTGCGCCACCCCCGGTTCACTGCCGCACTCTCTGAGCTGGAGGCGCTGGAGGAGGAACGCATCTTCTGCCGTCACGGCCTGCCCCATCTGCTGGACGTGGCCCGCATTGCGTGGATTCAGGCGCTGGAGCAAGGTATTTTACTTGACAAGGAAGTCGTCTATGCCGCCGTCCTGCTTCACGACCTGGGGCGGGTGGCCCAGCTGCGGCAGGGCACCCCTCACGAGGAGGCCAGCGCCGCCCTGGCGACGGCCATTCTGCCGGAATGCGGCTATACTGAGGACGAGATCGTGCAACTATCCGCCGCTATCCTGTCCCACCGGGGCAAAAATGGCGCTCAGGCGGACGGCACGCCCCTGGGGCGGTTGCTCTACGAAGCGGACAAGAAAAGCCGCACCTGCTGGCACTGTAAAGCGCAAACACTTTGCAAGTGGAAAACAGAGCGGAGAAACACCGGAATCGACTGCTAGGAGCAATTCAACCATGAAAATTGGCACGAGAGACTTTCAAACAAAGGACAAAACCTATGTGATGGGCATTTTAAACGTGACGCCGGACTCCTTCTCCGACGGCGGCAGGTGGAACCGCATGGACGCGGCCCTCCGCCATGTGGAGGAAATGCTGGCCCAGGGGATGGACGTGCTGGACATCGGCGGGGAATCCACCTGCCCCGGCTACACCCTCCTCTCCGACACGGAGGAGATGGACCGGGTGGTTCCGGTGATCGAGGCGGTGAAGGCCCGCTTTGACGTGCCAATCAGTCTGGACACCTACAAGAGCGGCGTGGCGGCCGCCGGGCTGGCCGCAGGGGCGGACCTCATCAACGACATCTGGGGGCTGAAATACGACCCGAAGATGGCGGAGGTCATCGCCGGGGCCGGCGTCCCCTGCTGCCTGATGCACAACCGCAGGGAGGCCCGTTACGGCCTGTTCTTCGTGGACCTGCTGGAGGATTTGAAGGGTTCTCTGCGCCTGGCAGAGGAGGCCGGGATTTCCCGGGACAGCATCATTCTGGACCCCGGCGTGGGCTTCGCCAAGAGCTACCGGAACAATCTGGAGTGCATCCGCCGCCTGCCGGAGCTGCGGAGCGCCTTCGGCCTGCCGGTGCTGCTGGGGGCCAGCCGGAAGAGCTTCATCGGCCTGACCCTCGACCTGCCCGCCGAGGACCGGCTGGAGGGCACCCTGGCCACCACGGTCATGGCGGTCATGGCGGGCTGTATGTTCGTCCGCGTCCACGACGTAGAGGCCAATGTCCGGGCGGTGCGGATGACGGAGGCGGTCTGTTATGGATGAAATTCGGATTCGGGGGCTGCGGGTCTTTGCCCACCACGGCGTGTATCCGGAGGAGACCCGGCTGGGCCAGACCTTTGTGGTCAACGCCACCCTCTTCCTCTCCACCCGGCGGGGCGGCCTGGCGGACAGGCTGGAGGACACCGTCAACTACGGGGAGGTCTGCCAGTTTTTGACGGACTTCCTCCAGGCACACACCTGGAAGCTGCTGGAGGCCGCGGCGGAGCACACCTGCCGGGCCCTGCTGCTGCGCTACCCTCTGCTGTGGGGGGTGGAGCTGGAGCTGGAGAAGCCCTCCGCCCCCATCCCTCTGCCCTTCGACGCGGTTTCCGTCCGCATCTCCCGCCGCTGGCACCGGACGTTCCTGGGGCTGGGCTCCAATCTGGGGGACAAGAAAGCCTATTTGGACGGCGCAGTGGAGGGTCTTCGCCAGAACCCCGACATCCGGGTGAAGGCGGTCAGCGCCTATCTGACCACCAAACCCTACGGCGGCGTGGAGCAGGCGGACTTTCTGAACGCCGCGGCGGAATTGGAAACCCTGCTCCCGCCTGAGGAGATGCTGGAGGAGCTGCACCGGCTGGAGCAGGCCGCCGGGCGGGAGCGGCTGATTCACTGGGGCCCCCGGACGCTGGATTTGGACATTCTGTTCTATGACGATCTGGTGCAGGACGACGCGGCGTTGACCATTCCCCACCCTGACCTGCAAAACCGGCGGTTCGTGCTGCAGCCCATGACGGAGATCGCCCCCCTGTTTCGTCCATCCGGTGCTGGGGAAAACCATGCGGCAGCTGCTGGACGACCTCCCGGAGGAGGGCTGACCCATGCGAATGATCGCGGCGGTCAGTCAGGACTGGGGGATTGGGTGTAATGGCGATTTACTTTATAGTATACCAGGAGACAAAAAACACTTTCGCACATTGACTATGGGTCATGCCGTGGTGATGGGCCGGGCCACCTGGGCCTCTTTACCGGGGCCTGCCCCCCTCCCGGGGCGGCAAAACTATGTACTGACAAGGGATTACACTTTCCACTCGGAAGGCGTCGCTGTCCTGCACTCTTTGGGGGAACTGGCCCGGGTGGAGGGGGACGCCTGGGTGATCGGGGGCGCGTCCCTCTACGAATCCCTGCTCTCCTGCTGCACCGAGGCAGAGCTGACCGTTGTGGAGGCCACCCGCCCTGCCGACCGGTTTTTTCCGGATCTGACCCGGAGGCGGGAGTGGGTATTGATTTCTGAGAGCGCCCCCATCCGGGAGGGGGGCCTCACCTACACCTTCCGCCGCTATCGGAACCTTGCCCCTCAGCCCTTGCCAAACCGGTAAAAAATACCGCCGGAGCGCCTCCCAACGTGGATGCCTCCGGCGGTGTTTTTTCATGTTTCCCAGACAGGCGGGAAACCCGTCACCCGATTTCCTTGCAGACTGACACCCAGCCCAGGCTGCCGGAGAAGCGCTCCAGCTCCGGGATGGTCAGCTCGATCATGGAGTTGCTGCTCCCCGCCGCGGGCCACACGGTCTCGAACCGGCGCAGCCCCTCCTCCAGGTACACTTCCACGCCGGGGTTCACCCCGAAGGGGCAGACCCCGCCCACATCGTGGCCGATCAGCGGCCCCACCTCCTCGTGGGACAGCATCCGGGGTTTTACGCCGAACTGCTGCTTGAACTTTTTGTTGTCCACCCGCCCGTCTCCGGCGCAGACCACCAGCAGCACCCGGCCCCCTTCCGCCGGGTCTCCGATTTTAAAGGACAGAGTTTTGGCGATGCGGGCCGGTTCCGTGTGGAGGGCGGCTGCCGCCAGCTCCACCGTGGCGCTGGATTCCGCCGTCTCCTGAACGCGGCCGTCCGCGCCGAACTGTTTTAAATGGGCTTTCACCCGCTGGATGGACATGGTTGGTCGTTCCTTTCTGATACAATGGATTGGTAAAGAAATCAGGTTTTTGCTTTCCCGTAGGGGCGCACAGTGTGCGCCCGTCCAGCCTTTTGGTTTCCGCTGCCTTTTCTTTGGTAAACAGGATTTTCGGAAACAGCAATTTCCTGTTCCGGCTTCGCTGAAAGGGGAAACATTCCTGCGGGCGCACACTGTGCGCCCCTACTGAGAACCGGAAACGCGTCCTTCCTTAGAAAGAGGAACCGCCCCCTCAATCCAGCTCCTGATCGTATGCCAAAATCAGCTCCATCAGCTGCTGGGCATTGTCCCCCACACCGGCATTGTCCGTCAGGACGACGGGCATGGCCTCCAGCCAGTCCTGCTCGGTTCCCACGCTGATGGTCTCATAGGTGCTGAGCCACGCCTCGTTGAAGGCGTCCGCCCGCCGGAGCAGGGACCAGGTGGAGACGCTCCGAATCACCCCGCCCACGCTGGCGGGCATGGTCAGCACATCCTCCTGTACCCGGAACATATTCTGCACGGACACACTGTTCTTCATCTGCTTCGCGGTGTCGTTCAGACCGGAAAAGACGGCCTCCGCGCTGTCCGTGTCATAGGCGGCCAGGGAGACGCTGTCCCCGTAGGAAAGCAGGTTGGCGGCGCCGCCGGTCTCCTCCATCAGCACCAGGGCGGCGGAATGGCTGCCCCCGCCGGTGAGTTCCCCATAGGTGACGGTGGCCAGGGAGACATCCTCCTCCAGGAAGAAGGTCAGGCCGCTGTCCTCCAGCAGCGTATACAGCTCCGCCGCGCCCTTTTCACCGGCCAGGCCGTCCGCCTCCCGGCTGTCATAGCAGCACCGGAAGGCCAGAATCACCACCTCGCCGGGGTGGGACAGCAGGAAGTCGTTGACCTGCAAAAGGGCCTCGGAGAGCAGCACGCTTTTGAAGTTGTTGACGCCGTACCACTTTTTCTCCGTTTCGTCATAGCTGACCCGGAGGTCCAGATGGCGCACGCCGCTCTCCAACTGCTCCTTCACCGTCAGTTCCTGAGTCTTCGACTGGCGGACGGCCAGCCCCTTCAGGAACACCTGGTCCAGCGGGGCGGTGACGGAGGCATCGTCCACCTGGGACAGGAAATCAATCTCGTAGGAAAGGCTGTCGTGGGAACCGGGCATAGCCACGTCCACCATGCGCAGGTCAGGGGACAGGGTCTGGGCCATCCAGTTCCCATAATCGGCGTACCCCGCATCCTCGTCGTGGAACTGGAAGGGCACCATCATCACCGCCACCACCAACATGATTGCCAGCACCAGCACCAGCGAGAGCAGCCGCGTCAAAATGGGATGACTTTTCTGTTTCTTCATATCGTTACCTCTGTCAGCACAGGGCGTCAGCCCCCGCAGTCGTTTCTATTCAGTGGGCAGTCCGTTGTCACCTCCTTATTGTACCCTTTTTCACCCTGTTTGGCAAGGGATTTTCCCGAAGTTCCTGGCCCCGCCGTCTGAAGTTCCCGGCCCCGCCGTTATTTTACAACACTGGCCCGCCCGCCGCCCAGCCGCAGGGGAATGCCCTGCCTGCCGAGGGCGGCGGAGGCCGCCTCCAGCAGCGCCTCCCGGTTGGCGTTCAGCAGCTCCGCCGCCAGCTGCTCCTTCCGCTCCGTAGGCAGGGCCGCCGCCCAGCGCTTCACCATCTCCGCCGGCATGGCCCCCAGGGGGTGGCCGCTGCCCCGGAGGATGGGGAGAAACCGCTGAATCAGCGCGCCGTAATCCACCTGCTCGATTGTCAGCTCCAGTCTGATCATCATCACTCGCCTCCTTGCCGGTACCATTCTATGCACCGGGAGGGGATTGACAACCGGCGGCAGCAGGTTGAGGGGATGTTTTCCTTAGGCGGGGAATGAGAAAGGAGACAGGTTTTGCCCGACGGTTGGGGATTGCTCCCCATCCTTTTCCAGGGAGCGCACCCCCTTTGCATTTCCCCGTCCTTCCTGCTATACTGTAGACAGACGGCCCATCCGGCCGCATCCGGGAGGCAAACCATGGACAAGTACGCGGCGTTAAAAACTTATTTCGGACACGATACATTTCGGGAGGGGCAGGAGCCGCTGGTGAACGCGCTGCTGTCCGGCCGGGACGTACTGGGCATCATGCCCACCGGCGCGGGCAAGTCGGTGTGCTATCAGCTCCCCGCCCTGCTGCTGGAGGGGGTGACGCTGGTGATCTCCCCCCTCATCTCCTTGATGAAGGACCAGGTCAGCGCTCTGGTGCAGAACGGCATCCCCGCCGCCTACCTCAACTCCAGCCTCTCCGCCGGGCAGCAGGCGGAGGTGCTCCGCCGGGCCGGACAGGGGGCCTACCGGCTGATCTATGTGGCCCCGGAGCGGCTGCTGACGGAGCGGTTTCTGGCCTTCGCCCAGGCGACCCCCATCGCCCTGGTGACGGTGGACGAGGCCCACTGCATTTCCCAGTGGGGGTAGGACTTCCGCCCCAGCTACCTGGATATTCAGACGTTCATTGAGGGTCTCCCCACCCGTCCGGTGGTGGGCGCCTTCACCGCCACCGCCACAAAGCAGGTGCAGCAGGACATCATCCGCCTGCTCCGGCTGCGCCAGCCCTGCCTGGTGAAAACCGGTTTTAACCGGGAGAACCTGTTCTTCGGGGTGCAGGCGGTGAAAAAGTCTGAAAAAGAGGACGCCATGCTGGGCTTTCTGGCCCGGCACCGGGGGGAGAGCGGCATCATCTACTGCATCAGCCGCAGCAGGGTGGAGGAGGTCTGCCAAACCCTGCAAGCCAGGGGCCTCCCCGCCACCCGGTATCACGCCGGGCTGACCCAGGAGGAGCGGCAGCGGAACCAGACGGAGTTCCTCTGCGACAGGGCCACCATCATGGTGGCCACCAACGCCTTCGGCATGGGCATTGACAAGTCCAACGTCTCCTTTGTCCTCCACTACCAGATGCCCCAGAATCTGGAGAGCTACTATCAGGAGGCGGGCCGGGCCGGGCGGGACGGCATGCCGGCGGAGTGCATGCTGCTGTTCAGCCGGGGGGACATCGTGACGAACCGGTTCCTCATCGACAGGGCCCGGGACGACGGGGAGGCTGTGGATGAGGAGACCGCCGACCTGCTGTACCGGCGGAAGCTGGCCAGGCTGAACCGGATGGTGGACTACTGCGGCAGAAAGACCTGCCTGCGCAAAGATCTGCTGTCCTACTTTGGGGAGACGCTGGAGGAGAACTGCGGCAACTGCTCCTGCTGCCTCAGCGGGTACCGGACGGTGGACAAAACCGTGGAGGCGCAGAAGCTGCTGTCCTGCGTCCTCCGTATCCGGCAAAAGGGTTATCGCCCGGCCCAGGCGCTGGTGTGGGACTGCCTGCGGGGGATTTTCTCCGAGGCGGTGACGCAGCTGCACCTCTCCGACCTCTCCACCTTCGGCCTGCTGCGGGAGATGCGGGAGGAGGATTTGAACGCCCTGCGGGACGTGCTGGTCACCTACGGCTATCTCAGCGTGGAGGGCACAGAGGTGCCCATCCTCACCGTCACCCAGCGGGCCAGGGGGCTGCTGCAGGGGCAGCGCACCCTCTCCGTCCGGGTTCCCCCGGAACCTGTCCGGGCGCAAACCGCCATAGTGGTCAGCCCGGAGCAGATGCAGGCGCTGAAGGCGGTGCGCACCCGGCTGGCCAAACGGGCAGGGGTGCCGGCCTATGTCATCTGCAGCGACGCCACCCTGATGGACCTGTGCGTCAGGCGGCCCCACACCAGGGAGGAGCTGCTCCAGGTGAAGGGCATCGGCGCGGCCAAGGCGGAGAAGTACGGGACGGAGCTGCTGGCCGCTGTCCGGCAGCTGGAGAAGCATCCATAACAAAACCCGGAGCGCGGTTGTCCTGCGCTCCGGGTCGTTTTCGTTGCGGCGGTTTACCGCTTTTTGTTCGCCGCCTTTTTCTCCTGCTTTCTGGCCTTCAGATCCGCCAGACGGGCGAGGCGATGGGCCTTCAGCGGGCTGCTCTCCTCGCGAATCCGGGTCAGCAGGCTGTGGTAGCGCTGGCTGACCAGGTGGTCATAGCGGTGACGGAACCGGGCGGAGTAGTGGGCCGCATCCGCCAGCAGGTCCGTCTCCTTCAGCTCCAGCTGGAGCAGGGCGGCCTGGAGCCTGGCCTCGTCCAGCTTCTGTCTGCCGCTCCGGGAGAGCTCCTCCCTGCGGCGGTCCATCTCCGCGCTGACGGCCTTGGCCTTTTCCATCAGCATGGTGGTCATGGCCAGGCTGCGGATAGTGGTGACAATGTCCACCAGCGTGACCGCGGCGGCGGCAATCGCCAGAACCTGCCGGGTCAGAAGGGGGATTCTGGCGAACAGCCGCTCCGTGGCGGGTTGGATGAAGTAGAGGACGATGTAGGCCGCCACCCCCCAGAACAGGCAGTAATCCAGCCGAATCCGCCCGTGGAGGTTGAACCGCTTCTGGGAGTAGTCCCAGTACCGGGTGTGGGTGGTGACCTCCAGCAGCCACCCCACGAAATACTCCCAGGCGGACAGCGTCACGGTGGACACCAGGTAGAACACCACGGGATAGCCCATCAGCCCCGTGAAGAACAGCACCATCATCAGGATACCGATGCCGTAAATGGGGCAGATCGGCCCTTTCAGGAATCCTCTGGCCACAAACTTTCCTTTGAAGAAGGAACACCAGCAGGTCTCCATCAGCCACCCCAGGAAGGAGTACCAGAGAAAGTACAAAAACAGCAGGGAAATCGGATAGCCAAGCAGGGTTGGCTCGGTCATAAGCAGTCATCCTTTCGGTTTCATTGGGGTTCATCATCCCGCTCCTCCGCCAGGAGCACATCCAGAATCGCGCTGTAAATCTGCTCCGCCCGTCCCTCGAAGCTGCGCTTCAGGACGTTGGCCTGGGAGAGCCCCGGCGTCATCATTTCCAGGGTCATCACATTCCCCGCGTCGTCGTCCAGGGCCATGCAGACGGTGAAGCCGTCCCCTTCGGGCCGGGGCAGCACCTGGGCCCGCACCATGGTCGCCCTGCGGAGCTTTGCGTTCATGGCCGCCACATTCCGGTCGCAGAGCTGGCGGACGGAGTAGGCCAGCTCCGACTCACAGACGGAGCCGTTGGCCCTCCCCTTGGGGGTGATGGCGTAGAGGCCCTGTTCCGCCTGGACATGGCCGGTTTCCTCCAGGCTGGCCAGGGCGTCGGAAAACTGGAAGTAGTTCACGCCCTCCACGGCCAGCACCAGCTCGGTCAGTGCGGCCCGCTCCACCGGCTGGCAGAGCTGGGCGAGAATGTAGAGGATCAGCAGCTTCACTTCAAACTGTGTACGGACAAAACCATGCGACATCATACAGCCCTCCCATCTGTCACGCCTGCGGAGCTGCCACCTTTTCGGTGACAGTATAGTTCTATTATAACGAAAGATGCGTCGAATCGCAAGGGGGAGAACGCTCTTTTGGGAATGGGGTTCTCCTTATTCAACTGTTGCAAAACGCCAACGTAATTGCCTGTGATGCCGTTCAGACAGGCAAATGGTTCCAATTTTTTTCAGCCGTATGTGTAGGGGCGGCCCTTGGCCGCCCCTACAAAAAACAAAGATCTAGGCTTCACACTCTACTACAGGAAAGTCAAGGGTCAGCAGCCGCGCTCCCCCAACTCCTTCCCCATCCAGACCAGATCATACCACCGCCCGAACTTGTACCCGCATCCGGGATACCGCCCCAGCGACCTGTACCCCTGTCGGGCGTGAAACCGGACGCTGGCGTGGGTGAGGTATGCGTCCTCCTCCGGGGCGTCGGCGATCAGGGCGCACAGGCTGACGACGCCCTGTTCCCGGAGCAGCGCCTCCAGTCTGGCATAGAGGGCCGTCCCCAGCCCCTGGCCACGGGCGTCCCGGCGCAGGTAGATGGAGGGCTCCGCCACCCAGGCGAAGGCCGCCCGGTCGTGGAAGGGGGTGGCATAGGCGTAGCCCAGCACTTCCCCCTTCCGCTCCGCCACCAGGTAGGGATACCGGGCCTGAATCGCCGCCATCCTCCGGCGGAACTCCCCGGCCTCCGGCGGCTCGTATTCAAAGGTGACGGCGGTTTCCCGGACATAGGGGGCGTAAATGGCCGCCAGTGCGGCGGCGTCCTCCTCCCGGGCAGGGCGGATGGTGCAGTCCATCACGGCGTCCCCCTTTCCACCGTCCGGGGCGGCAGCTCCCCCTCCAGCAGGGGAATCAGCGCATCCAGCCGCTCCACGCAGGCCCACAGCAGGGGCTGGAGGCAGTCCTCCGCCGGGCTCTGGTCGGGCACCAGCACCGGCCTGCATCCCGCCCCAAAGGCGGAGATGATGCCGTTGGGGGAGTCCTCCACCGCCACGCACTGCTCCGGCGGCAGGCCCAGCGCCTCGCAGGCATAGCGGTACACATCCGAGGCGGGTTTCCCTCTGGAAACGTCCCTGGCGCTGATGACCCGGTCAAAGTCCCCCTCCAGCCCGAACCGGGCCAGCATACGCTGGGCCTTCTCCGGGGCGTTGGCGGTGACCAGGGCAAGCTCCGCCTGCCGGGTGTGGAGGAAGTCCAGCAGCGCCCTGGCCCCCGGCTTCAGGGGGATGGAGGCGGTTTCCAGCACGTCCCCCATCAACTCAATGCGCTTGGCCCGCAGGGCCTGATAGGACACCACCGGGCCGTACAGCCGCCGGATGAAGTAGGCGTTGTAGGGCGCCCCCAGGCTCCGCAGCTGGAGACCCTGGGTGCGGGTCATGGGGAGGCCCAGGGCCTGCCCGGCCTCCTGCCAGGAGCGGACATAGTAGGGCTCCGTGTCGATGAGGGTGCCGTCCAGGTCGAAGAGGATGGCGCGAATCGGTTCAGACATAATCGATGCTCCTTGTGGTTGAAGTGGGAACCGGCGCGGCCGGTTCTGGTAGATGGTAGCGGTTAGCAGGGGCAGCCCTGGGGGTTTCTCCGAGGTCTGTAAAAGGCGCTGTGGGGCGGAAAAACACGTTCCAGACCCTTGCCTTTTGGAGAAAGCTGTGGTATTCTGTCAGTGGCTCTTACTTGTAAGAGCTGGCGCTGTCCAATACGGTGGCGGTTTGCTCCCTTTGCGGGGGGGCAGCTTCTTGCGTCCCCCGATCTGAAGAAGAAAGGGGGGCTGCCCGATGAGTACGATGGAAGTCTTAACGCTTTTCCTAGTTATTATCGGTGTTTGTAACCTGTTCATACAGATGTTAAACAAAAAGAAGTAACCGCCCCTAGCCCAACAGTGGCGGCTACTTCATGTAACAAACCCGGGGGCTAACCGTTGCCGGACAGCGCCCTTTCTATGTTTATTATAGTCCATCACGGCCGGTTTGTCAACCTCAAAACACAGCACCTCACGGAAATCAGGTTTTAGGTCGAACATACCAAAGCAGCCCCCTCAGGCTGGCCTTGTGGCCAGACTGAGGGGGGGGTTCCAACCGCTGACAGCCAACAGCCCGAAGGTCGGCGAAGCGCGTCGCACAGGGGCAAACCCCGTCGCAGTCCCGCGCCGGATGTCTAATAACATCGGATGAAAGTTGCAAAAAAACAGAAATAACCCGTTGATATATGGTGGAAATGGTGCTAAATTATTCCTGATGGCGGCAGCGGCGCAGGCCGCAGGCCGCCGGAGTTCACAGGAAAAGGAGCGGTTATTTTTGGATAGGATGCATATTTTGATTGCCGACGCCGACGAGGCGTTTCGCACGGCGCTGGCCGACCTGCTGCGGCGGGAACAGGATATGGAGGTGATCCTCCAGACGGGAAACGGAGAGGAGGCGTGGGACTGCCTCCTCCGTCAGCCGGTGGACGTCCTGCTGACGGACACGGTGCTGGCCCGGGTGGACGGCATGGAGCTGCTGAACCGCATTTCCCGCAGCGAGGGGAAGAAGCCCGTCATTCTGGTGCTGTCCGGCTTTCTCCGGGGCAACGTGGTGCGGCAGGCGGCCAGCCTGGGGGCGGATTACTTCATGATGAAGCCCTGCCGTCCGGCGGCGGTGCTGGAGCGGGTGCGGCAGATTCTGGACCAGGCCCCGGAGGAGGCCAGAACCGCCCCCGGGCTGGAGAGTCAGGTCACCGCCATCATCCACGAGATCGGGGTGCCCGCTCACATCAAGGGGTACCAGTACCTGCGGGAGGCCATTCTCATCACGGTGCAGGATATGGACGTCATCAATGCGGTGACGAAGGTGCTCTATCCGGAGGTGGCCCGGCGGTACGGCACCACCGCCAGCCGGGTGGAGCGGGCCATCCGCCACGCCATCGAGGTGGCCTGGGACCGGGGAGACATTGAGACCCTGCAAAAGTACTTCGGCTACACCGTCTCCAACGCCAAGGGGAAGCCCACCAACAGCGAGTTCATCGCCATGATCGCCGACCGGCTCCAGCTCCAGCAGCGGAGCAACGGCTGAGGGCAATGTCGTCAACTTAAGGATTTTGCACTCCGTTACCAGTCTTTCCGTAGGGGCGCACAGTGTGCGCCCGGCCCACCTTCCCTCCTAAGACAAAGTTTGATAAAGGAACTACGTTTTTGCCCTTGCCAGGGCGGGGCCTACTTTTCTTGCTCCGCCA
>JAJQBL010000006.1:0-18765 GCA_021203325.1 Clostridiales bacterium
TATACAGGTAAATCCACGTTTCTACAAATCGGAGGTCATTACATATTGTCTAAACAGTGGCGCAAAGGTTTACATCGGTACTTCCGGGAGCAACTCTGGTCCAACGCTGACCGCCGATTATGGAGTAGAGGTGCTCAGTGAAGCTACTGTAGAAATCTACAGCGGCGAAATTACTGCTACTACTTGTGGTGTATATGTACAGAAAGGTACATTAAATGTTACTGGTGGTAAAATCAGCTCAACCGTTTATGGAATCTCTACTAATGGTAGCAATGACACTGATTACTATCCAAATACAATAACCATCAGTGGCGGTGAAATCTCTGGCGCATGGGGCATGTACCTTCCCGCTGTTCAAAGCACCACCACGATCTCCGGCGGCACCATCACCGGCAGTTCCACCGGCATTGAGATTCGTGCCGGTTCCCTGACCGTCACCGGCGGAACTATCATCGGTAATGGCTCGCCTAATGACTTCGAGTTCAATGGTAGCGGCACAACCGTAATCGGCGCTGGCATTGGCGTTTCGCAGCACACAACAAATCAGGAAATCGAAGTAACAATCTCTGGTGGTGAGATTTCTGGCTACTACGGTGTGTTTGAAGTCAATACCAATGCAAACAACACGGCAAAGGTCAGTATTTCCATCTCTGGTGATGCAGAGGTAACTTCTACGAGCGACGATGGCGCGGCTGTTTACAGTGTATCCGTCAGCGGCGCTGACGGGCTGAGCAGTGAGGCGTCTGGTTACTATACGAATGATAACACCGATGTCTCCATCACCGGCGGCACCTACAGCACCAACGTCTCCGCCTACTGCGCTGACGGCACCGCAGCCGTCGCCACCAGCGATGGCAACTACACCATCGTTACAGGGACTTCGGGCACCGTTGCGATTGAGCGCACCACAGACGACACGTACAACTATTACACCTCTCTCTACGCCGCCTCCACCGGCGCCACCTCCGGCAGCACCATCACCCTGGCGGCTGACATCGGCACCGAAGACGGCGAAGCGGACGACTACTTCCGTGCAGACGGCAAGACCCTGACCCTCGACCTGAACGGGCACAACATCTACGCCTGCAGCGGCAGCAAGAGCTGTGCCGTCCTGGTGACCAACGGCGCGACCCTGGACATCATTGACAGCACCGGCAGCGGCGGCGTTGTCACCACCTCCGGCACGAAGGCGGTCTGGATGATCAGCGGCAGCCTGACCATTGACACTGCGGGGTACACCTGGACGGGCGCGAGCAACGCGGTCTATGTTTCCTCCCAGGCGTCCACGTATGAGACTGGGTCTACCCTGCTGACCATCGAGAACGGCGTGTTCTATGGCAAGAGTGCGGTTGCCGTCAAGAACAACATGGGCGAAACCACTATCAACGGCGGCGTGTTCGTTGGCTATTCAACCGATGACACCAAGGCCATCGCCGTGGCGGGCGGCTCCGATGATAAAAGCACCGTCACCATCACCGGCGGCTACTTCGCAGGCAGCCTGTCCGCTCAGAGCAGCACGTTTGCGGCTTCCGGCGGCTACTACCTCTCCTCTGTAGGCAGCACCTATCTTGCAACCGGCGCGACCTGCATAACCCTTAGCACAGAGGAACAAGCAACCGTCAGCGACGGCGCGACCGACACCGAGTACCAGTACGAAGTGGGCTACAGCACCTTCACCTATGGTTACGTCACCTACGATAGCGAGACCGGCGAGAGCACGACCACCACCGCGGGCGGCGCCAGCAACCTTTACAACTTGTACGCTGGAATCAATAAGATGACTGCTACTCTTGATGAGGATGACTATGTGTTCATCTGCCTGAATGGCGACTATACGGGTGCCTTTGATACCAACAGCATCACCGCCTATAGCACGATTCAGCTTGACCTGAACGGCTACACCCTCACCTGCGAGAGCACCACCGCCGCAGCCATCACCGTCCAGTCCGGCAAAACTCTGACCATCGTGGACAGCAGCGCGGACGAAACCGGCACTGTGAAGGCGGCCTCCGCCAGCCCCTACGGCGTGGTGAAGAACCGCGGCGGCGTGCTGACCATTGAGGGCGGCACCTACATCAACACCAACGAGTCCAGCGACCTTCTGGTCAACAACAATGGCAGCAGCGGCAACACCGCTTCGACCACCATCACCGGCGGCTACTTCAAGAACAGCTCCGGCACGGCGTTCTATCAGCTGGACGGCACCACGCTGACCATCGAGGGCGGCTACTTCACCAATGACATCTCTAAGAGTGCTTACCTGGCTGACAACTACGAGGTTGCCACCAACGAGAGCGAGACCTACCAGTACTATGTGGCGGATGTTGTCTACGGCAAGAACATCGACCTGGCGTCCGGCAAAATCACCCTGAACGTCTACGTCAACGGTACCGATGTCAGCAGCAAGGACAGTATCACTGCAAGCCCCTCTGTTGAGGACTCCACCGGCAATGCTGGGATTAGCGAAGCGACCGATGAGGACGCCACCTACAGTTACGTTGTCACCCAGAATGTGGTTGCCAAGAAGATGGCCGACACCCTCACGCTGACAATCACCCTTGACAATGGCTATGCCGTAACCTACGAGACCAGCGTCATGGCCTACGCCAACGAGCTTCTGGCAGATGAGGACACGGATACAAAGACCAGCGCAGTGCTGACCGCCATGCTGGACTACGGCACTGCCGTTCAGGAGCTGGCAGGCTACGCACCCTATGGCTACGCCAACAACAACGGCGACGATACCGCAAATTACTCCTTCACGATGGACAGCACTACCGACGCCGACACTTTGAAGAACGCCGCAACGAAAAAGACCGTCACAAGCGGTTGGACCGGAACCACCCTCAGCTCCTGGAACATGGTTTTTGACTATGACTTCACCATTACAATGACCTATAAGGCCGACATTACGAGCTATACTGTCACCGTAATGATTGATGAGGCAGAGTACAAGGACATTATTGTTTCCGGCAGCACGCTGACCATCAGCGGCCTGTCCGCAGACCGACTGGTAGAAAAGCTGTCCGTAACGCTGACCGACACCAGTGGCAACACCTACACCACCAACACCACCGGCCTGTATTACGCCCGCCTGTTGGTGCAGAGCAGCTCGACGGAAGTGCAGAAGCGGCTCGGCAAGGCGCTGTACCTCTACGCTGAGGCTGTGTCGGATCTGAATACCACCACCGACGGCGAATAAGGAGGGCAGAACATGAAAAAGCTGATTTTTGAAGAGCCGAAGTTCGAGGCCGTCCTTTTCCGCACTGACGATGTGGCCGTGGTAGCCAGCTCGCTTGGCGACGGCGAGACCACCGGCCCTGAGATGTCCGACGGCGAAGATGACCCTGACTAACTAATCCCCATAGGAAGGACAGATCACATGACAGCCAGGCGCAAACTTGCTGTTTTGGCCGCGGCGCTGGCCTGCATGGCGCTGCTGGCGGGCTGCACCGGCTCGGACGGTTCGGCCTCTGACCAGTCCGCAGAGGTTCCGGCCTCCTCCTCCGCCTCGGCGGAGGGCGAGGATGCCCCGGACGCCTCCGCAGCCGACGGGGCGTCGGACGGCGCGGATTCCTCCGCACCGGACGAGGCTTCGGAGCCGTCCACAGCGTCGGAGGCCGACAGCTCGGAGGCCCAGGCGGACGAAACCCCCGTCTATGGCGGGGAGCTGGAGGACCTGGAGGACGATGACGAGGCCGACACCGTGACGGAGGAGGAGGCCATGGAGGCCCTGGACGAACAGTACAGCGCCTTCACCGACGCTGACACCTCCCTGCCCATCATCCCCTGACCCAACCTGACGGAAAGCCCGGTATGCCGTTTGGCTGCCGGGCTTTTTGTCCCGCCACAAAGGAGTGTTACCATGAAAGTGAACCGCAATTTTGTCCTCCGCAAGGTGGGGGGGGCCGCTGCGTGGCGGTGCCCGTGGGCAGCGCCTGCCGCACCTTCTACGGCGTGGTCAAGCTCAACGACACCGCCCGGCTGGTGTGGGAGTCCCTCCTGGCCGGCGACGATGAGGCCCAGACGGTGGCCAAACTGCTGGCCGCCTATGACGTCACCGAGGATCGGGCACGGGCCGCCTACCGCTCCGCCCTGAACCAGATGGCCGAGATCGGCGCCCTGACGGAGGACTGAATGGAGACCAGGCTGAACATCGCCGGCGTCACCGTTTCGGTGGCCCACCGGTATGACCTGACCGACGCCTGGTGCTGCGCCGGCCACGAGACGGCGGCGGAACCGCAGTTCACCGTCTCCGCCACAGAGGAGGAGCTGGGGCAGGAGTTTGACCGCCTAAAGGGTCGGTTCGACCTGGCCGCCTGCGAGGGCAACTGCCTGTACCGCAGGGCCGCCCTGGGGATGCTGGACTATGACGGCTGCCTGCTCCACGCCACGGCGGTGGCGGTGGACGGGGCGGGGTACGTGTTCACCGCCCCCGGCGGCACCGGCAAGAGCACCCACGCCGGGCTGTGGATGCAGGTCTTTGGTCCCCGTGCCCTGATGGTCAACGGCGACAAGCCCATCCTCCGGCGGATGGAGGGCGGCTTCTCCGTCTGCGGCACCCCCTGGCGGGGGAAGGAGCGGCTGGGCTGCGCCGCCGTCGTCCCCCTCCGTGGGGTCTGCCTGCTGGAGCGGGGGGGCGGAGAACGCCATCGAGCCCGCCGACCTGGACACGGTGCTGGACCGCATCTTCCGCCAGGTCTTGCCCCCGGAGACGGCGGAGCAGGCGGTGCGGCAGCTGGACCTCCTGGACCGGCTGGTGCGGGAGGTGCCGGTGTACCGCCTCCGGTGCAACATAGACCCGGAGGCGGCGCTGGTGGCTTACCGCGGCATGAACGGGGGAAAGGGGTGAGATGAACCCCACCCGGCAGAGAAACGCCCGTCCCGGCCTCTCTGACACCCCCAGACGCCCCACAGCGCCCGAAACCCAGACAACGGCAAAAATAATTGCGCCGTCACCGAAAACCGGTGACGGCGCAAATTTTGTTGTGTGCGGGGCAGGGGGGGGAGGCTAACCGCTAACAGCTCCCTCAATACCCCACATGATGCCGCGGCACCTCGCTGAGGGTCTCCACCTTGATCAGATTGGTGTTGCCGCTGCGGCCGTTGGTCATGCCGCCGGTGATGACGATGGTGTCGCCGGTCTTGGCGAAGCCGGAGGCCCGGGCGGTGATGAGGGCGTGATAGAACAGCACGTCGGTGGAGAAGAATTCCTCGCAGAGCATGGGCTTCACGTTCCAGCTCAGGGCAAGCTGGCGGTAGGCCTTTTCGCTGGTGGTCATGCCGATGACCGGGGTGGGCACCCGGAAGCGGCAGATCATCTTGCCGGTGGTGCCGGTGCGGGTGCAGGCCACGATGCAGGTGGCGTTGGTGTCGATGGCCAGCTGGCAGGTGGCGTGGGACAGGGCGTCGTTCAGGTTTTGCAGCTGGAAGGTGGTGTTGCGGAACCGGCGGGTGTAGTGGGTGTGCTTCTCGGCCTCCACGGCGATGCTCGCCATGGCGGTGACGGCCTCCACCGGGTAGCGGCCCGCCGCCGTCTCGCCGGACAGCATGACGGCACTGGTGCCGTCAAAGACGGCGTTGGCCACGTCGGAGATCTCCGCACGGGTGGGGCGGGGCTTGGCGATCATGGACTCCAGCATCTCCGTGGCGGTGATGGCGAGGCCACCCTTCAGGCGGCAGGTGGTGATGAGGTGCTTCTGAATGGCGGGCAGCTCCACATAGGGAATCTCCACCCCCAGGTCGCCCCGGGCCACCATCAGGCCGTCGCAGTGCTCCAGAATGGACTCCGCATTGTCCACGCCGGCCCGGTTCTCCAGCTTGGCGATGATTTGAATGTCTTTGCCGCCGTTGGCGTCCAGGAAGTCCCGCACGTCGATGACGTCCTGAGCGCAGGAGACGAAGGAGCAGGCCACAAAGTCCACGTCGTTCTCAATGCCGAACAGCAGGTCGGCCTTGTCCTGCTCACTGAGGTAGACCTGCTTGAGCACCTTGTTGGGGAAGCTCATGCTCTTCCGGTCGGAGAGGACCCCGCCAATCACCGTCTCACAAATCAGGTCGGTGTCGGTTTTCTCCTTCACCTGGAACTTCACAAGGCCGTCGTTGACCAGAATCTGGTCGCCCACGTCGATGTCCCGCACCAGCCCCTTGTAGGAGACGGAGACCCGGCCCTGGTCGCCCACCACGTCGTCAATGGTGAAGGCGAAGGGGTCGCCGTCCGTCAGCTCGATGCTTTTGTTTTGAAAGGTGCCGATGCGGTACTCCGGTCCCTTGGTGTCCAGCATGATGGGAATGGGCTCGTCCAGCTGGTCCCGAACCTTTTTGACCAGATCCACCTTTTCCTTGTGTTCCGCATGGGTGCCATGGGAGAAGTTCAGCCGGGCGACGTTCATGCCGGCCTGAATCATGGCGGTCAGGGTCTCCTCATTGGAGCAGGCGGGGCCCAGTGTGCAGATAATTTTCGTCCGTTTCATCAAACACGCATCCTTTACAGTTCATCATCCGCCGATCTGCCAACCGGCGGTGGGGTCAGTTTCACACATTCAGTATACCGCATTTCGCCGGGAAAAGATAGTCTGTGGAGGAAACTTTTTGGGTTTCGCCCTGAATTTGGGGCGGCCTTGCGTCAAATAGCTGTTAAGCTATTTGACTTGACATAAATGGACAAAAACACCCTCCCTGAGAGGCAGCGGTTCCGTATCGCACCGCCTCTCAGGGAGGGAATTGTTTCTTATCGTTCCGTCAACGGGGGAATAACGCCTTGCAAAGCTGACAAGCATATCCGCTTGTCAAAGAGGAAACTCCGCAGAAAGGGGTCAGCAACCCTCCACCATGGCTTTCAGCCGCTTGACGCCCTCCACAATGTCATCCATAGAGGTGGCGTAGCTCCAGCGCAGGAACATATCGTCGCCGAAGGAGGTGCAGGGCACCACGCACACCAGCCCTTCCTTCAGGAAGACGTCGGCAAAGTCATCGGCGTTGTGAATCACGGTGCCGCAGATGGTCTTGCCCACCAGCCGGGAGATGTTCATCATCACATAGAAGGCGCCCTGAGGCTTCAGGCAACTGATGCCCTTGATCTCATTCATGGCCTTCACCATGTAGTCCCGGCGGCGCTCAAACTCCTGCCGCATAGACTCCACTGTGTCCTGAGGCCCGGCCAGGGCCTCCAGAGAGGCGGCCTGGGAGATGGAGCAGGGGTTGCCGGTGGAGTGGCTCAGGTAGCTGCTGCAAATCTTCATGATGTTGGCGGGGCCGGCCAGATAGCCAATCCGCCAGCCGGTCATGGCGTAGGACTTGGAGACGCCGTTGACCAGAATCGTGTGGTCATAGACCTTCTGGCCCAGGGCGGCCACGGAGGTAAAGGTCACATCGCCGTAAACCAGCTTGTAGTAAATCTCATCGGAGAGAATGTACAGGTCATGCCTGACGCAGACCTCCGCCAGGGCCTGCAGCTCCTCCTTTGTGTAGACCATGCCGGTGGGGTTGCTGGGGTTGTTGAGGATCAGGCACTTGGTCTTGGGGGTAATGGCAGCCTCCAGCTTCTCCGGGGTCAGCTTGAAGTTCTCCGCCTCGGAGGCATGGAGCACCACCGGCACACCGCCCACCATCTGAATCAGCTCCAGGTAGGACACCCAGTAGGGGGCGGGGAGGATCACCTCATCCCCGTCGTTCACCAGCGTTTGCAGCGCCACATACAGGCAGTGCTTCGCGCCGGAGGTGACGACGATCTGGTTGGGCTGATAGCTCACGCCCATGTCCTCCTGGAGGCGCTTACAGACGGCCCGTTTCAGCTCCGCCGTGCCGCCGGCGGGGGTGTACTTGGTCTGATGCTGGGTGATGGCGCGGATCGCCGCCATATTGATATTATCGGGGGTGGGGAAATCAGGCTCACCGCAGGTGAAACCGATCACGTCAATGCCGCTGGCCTTCATCTCGTTATAGAGGTTGTTCAGGCTCATGGTGGCGGAGGGGTGGATTGCGGACGCGACGGTTGCTAAGGGTTTCATGGCTCCCATTCCTTTCATTCTTTCAAACTGGGTGCCGGACGCCGCCTCTTTGAAGGGCTTGCCGCGGCCTCTGCACTCAACATGAAACATTATATGCCCTGACTTGCAAAAATGCAAGAGCAAAATGTACAAAATTCCAGAAAAATGCATTGCATGAGCTGTTACGATTCATTTTTTGGAGGAATGTACAAGAAATCCTGCAAACTGGCTCATTTTTTATGCCAAATGCAAAGGCAGCGCCTGCGGCCCGTCCCTCCTGGAAAGCGGCAAAGAGGCAAAAAATCCGGGTGGACTGTGTTGCACACAATCCACCCGGTTTTCTTCAAACGGATCAAGCGGCGGCTCGCCCGTCGGTTCACTATGTTCCGTTCTTTCCTCTGATGCGACGGAGCAGGCTGCCAATGCCAATTCCAATCACCGAAAGAATCGCTCCGCCGACCATCATTTCAACGTCCGGCCGATTGAAGTGCTGAAACGCGATCATATTGGCAGTGCTGAAGGTTGCGTACTGGGTCAGCATATACATCGCGCCGAAGGGAATCGCTGTAAACCACTTTCCCTTGCCCCAATAATTGCGCTTCCCGATCAGCAGGGAGCATACCAGCGTCGTCACCGGCAGCACGACCCACAGGAACACCACGCTGTACCCCAGCGCATCCGCCCTGCCGCCGAAGAGCCAGAACACGAGGAGGGCGAAGGCCCAAATTGCAAGGTATGCGGCAATCAGGCGGGTCTTTCCCCTGCGGTCATCATGCTTTGCGGAGTCGGTGCGTTTCTCCGAATCCTTCCGGGGGCCGGGCATTGTCGTTCCTCCTTTGCGTGTCCTCTTTGTCTTACAGGGCCTCCCGAATCAGGCGGCCCATCTCCTTCGTGCCCACCAGCTGCTCCGGTGCCCCGGCGATGTCCGCCGTGTGCCAGCCTGCGCCCAGGACGGCGTCCACCGCGTTCTCGATGGCGTCCGCCTCTGCCTGGAGGTGGAAGGAGTACCGGAACATCATGGACACGGACAGGATGGTGGCGATGGGGTTGGCCTTGTCCTGCCCGGCGATGTCCGGGGCGGAGCCGTGAATCGGCTCGTACAGGCCGGGGGCCTGGGCTCCCAGGGAGGCGGAGGGCAGCAGGCCGATGGAGCCGGTGACCTGGGACGCCTCATCAGAGAGGATGTCGCCAAACATATTCTCCGTCACCACCACGTCGAACTGGCCGGGGTTCCGGACGATCTGCATGGCGCAGTTGTCCACCAGCATATCCTCATAGGTCACATCCGGGTACTCCTGGGCCAGACGGTGCATGACCTCCCGCCACAGGCGGCTGGTGGCCAGGACGTTGGCCTTGTCCACGCTGGTGACCTTTTTCCGGCGGAGGCGGGCCAGCTCGAAGGCCTGGCGGCCGATCCGCTCGATCTCCATCTCGGAGTAGGCCATCAGGTCGGTGGCCTCCTGGCCCCGGTCCTCCGTCTGATAGCGCTCCCGCTTGCCGAAGTAGATGCCGCCGGTCAGCTCCCGCACCATCATGATGTCGAAGCCACGCTCTGCCGTCTCCCGTTTCAGAGGGGAGGCGTCCTCCATGCCCTTGCGCATGGCGGCGGGACGCAGGTTGGTGAACAGCTCCAAATCCTTCCGGATGGCCAGCAGCGCCGTCTCCGGCCGCTGCTGGGCGGGTTTGTCGCTGCCCCACTTGGGGCCGCCCACCGCGCCCAGCAGCACGGCGTCGCATCTCTTGCAGGTCTCCGCCGTTCCGGCGGGGTAGGACACGCCGCACTCGTCGGTGGCGCAGCCGCCCATCAGCACGTCCACAAACTGAAAACTGTGGCCGAACTTTTCTCCCACGGTCTCCATCACTTTGACGGCCTCGTTGACGATTTCGGGGCCAATGCCGTCGCCCCGAATCAGCGCAATTTTATAGTTCATAGATTCAACATTCCTTTCCCATGTGTTACTTCGCCAGCCCCCGGTCGATCAGGGACTGAATCAGCCCGCCGGACTGGATGATATTCTCAATGAAGGGCGGGAAGGGCGCGGCCTGGAAGGTTTTTCCGGTGGTCTCGTCACAGATGGTGCCGCTGGCCAGGTCCACGGTGAGTTTGTCGCCGGGCCGGATATTCGCCGCCGCCTCAGGGCATTCCATGATGGGCAGGCCGATGTTAATGGCGTTGCGGTAGAAGATGCGGGCAAAGGAGGCCGCAATGACGCACTTCGCGCCGCTGGCCTTGATGGCCAGAGGGGCATGCTCCCGGGAGGAGCCGCAGCCGAAGTTGGCGCCTCCCACGATGATGTCCCCCTGCTCCACGGTGGAGGCGTATTTGGGGTCGATGTCCTCCATGCAGTGGGAGGCCAGCGCCGCCTCGCTGGGGTCGTTCAGGTACCGGGCCGGGATGATGACGTCGGTATCCACATTGTCGCCATAGACATAAATTTTAGACATGAGTTCCTTCCTCCTAGAATCTTATCATTTCAAACGCCGGGTTGCGGGGGCGTTTACAGGGCAAATACCAAATCGTCCCCATCCAATTCGTCCAGCTGCCGGAAGCCAATGCTGATGTACAACGCCTGTGCCCGCTTGTTAAATACCTCCGTGGACAGCTTTACCGGTCTGTCGGGATAGGCGCGTTTTAAAAGCTCTGCCGCTTTCTGAGCCGCAGCCTTTCCGTATCCCTGCCCCTGGTGCCTTGTGTCGATGAAATAGCTCCAGCTGCTGGCCTCACCTTCGCCCAGCCATTCAGTGAACAGGATAAAACCAATTCGTTCTCCGTCCGGACGGCAAATCAGGCAGGGAAGGCTACGTTCCGGGTGCAGGTAGGCGCGCCCCAAAGAGAAGCCGCCGGAATTGACGCACTCCCGCTGCTCCGGCGTCAGTTGGCAGCCCTCCACGGCATACCAGATGTCCTCATCGTCCTCCACGGGACGGAACAGGATGTTGTCTGGTTCCATCTCTGCGAGGAGCGGCAAAAGGCGCTCCTTCATGGTTGCCATTGGTTATCCTCCTTCATCAAAGCTCGGCGGGGTCGGCCAGGACGCCCATCACCGCGGAGGCCGCCGCCACCGTGGGGGAGGCCAGGATCACCTTGCTGTCCACATGGCCCATGCGCCCCACAAAGTTCCGGTTGGTGGTGGACACGGCCACCTCGCCCTCGCACATACAGCCCATATGCCCGCCCAGGCAGGGGCCGCAGGTGGGGGTGGAGATGGCGCAGCCCGCCTCCAGCAGGTCCATGTAAATCCCCTCCTGAATCATCTGGGAGATGATCTCCTGGGTGGCGGGGAGGACGATGCAGCGGACGCCGAGGGCCACCTTGCGGCCCTTCAAAATCGCCGCCGCCGCCCGCATATCGCTGATGCGGCCGTTGGTGCAGGAGCCGATGACCACCTGATCCAGCTTGATGCCCTTGACCTCCTGCACCCGTTTGGCGTTGCCGGGCAGGAAGGGCATGGCCACGGTGGAGTCCAGCTCGTCCAGGTTGATGACCACCTCCCGCTCGTACTCGGCGTCGGGGTCGGCCTCGTAAATCACCGGCTGGCGGTCGGTGCGGCCCTTCAGATAGTCCAGCGTCTTGTCGTCCACCGGGAAGATGCCGTTCTTCGCGCCGGCTTCGATGGCCATGTTGGCGATGGTGAACCGGTCGTCCATGGTCAGCTCGCCCATGGCGGGGCCGGTGAACTCCAGGCTCTTATACAGTGCGCCGTCCACGCCGATTTCGCCGATCAGGTGGAGCATTACGTCCTTGCCAGACACGAAGGGCTTAAACTTGCCGGTCAGCGTCACCTTGATGGCGGAGGGAACCTTGAACCAGTTCAGGCCGCTGGCCATGCCTGCCGCCATGTCGGTGGAGCCCACGCCGGTGGAGAAGGCCCCAAGGGCGCCGTAGGTGCAGGTGTGGGAGTCCGCGCCGATGGTCAGGTCGCCGGGCACCACCAGCCCCTTTTCGGGGATCAGGGCGTGCTCCACCCCCATCTCGCCCACATCGTAGAAGTGGGTCAGGCCCTGGGCGTGGGCGAAGTCCCTTGCCACCTTGCACAGCTGGGCCGCCTTGATGTCCTTGCAGGGGGTGTAGTGGTCCAGCACGATCACAATTTTGTCCCTGTCGTACACCTGTTTGATGCCGTACTCCTCCAACACCCCGATGGCCACAGGAGCGGTCACGTCGTTGCCGTGTACCAAATCCAGCTTTGCCTCGATGAGCTGGCCGGGGGCCACGCTGCTCAGCCCGGCGTGGGCGGCCAAAATCTTCTGGGTCATTGTCATTCCCATGGTAAACGTACCTCCTCATTCAACCTGCGGCCTGCGGGCCGCCATTTGCTGTTTCTATCATACCGAATCCGGTTGCAAAAGAATGTAAACTATGATACAATCTGGGACAAAGGAGGAGATTTTGTGGAATATTTCAGCCTGCAGGAACTGAACCTGCCCAAAGACATCTGGGCCCCCTTTGCCGCCCACTATCAGGCCCGGTGTTACCGCCCCGGACAAATCATCTATTTGCAGGACACCACCGCCCGGCACTTCTACTACCTGAAAAGCGGGCGGGTGAAGACCTATAGCTCCTCCGCGGAAGGGGTGGAGCGGGTGCTGAACATCTACCACAGCGGCAGCCTGTTCGGGGAGGCGTCCTTCTTTGACGAGCTGCCCCGGGTTTCCTCCGCCGTCGCCATGACGGAGTGCGCCATCGTCCCCATTGACCGGCAGATGGCGGTGGAGGAGATGTCTGCCAACCCGGAGCTGACCCTGGCGCTGCTGAAATATCTGGCCCGGACGGTGCGGCTGCTGTCCTCTCAGGTGGACAACATGGCCTTCCTCCGGGCCGACCAGCGGCTGGCCCGGTATCTGCTGACCCTGCCCAAGGAGGAGGACGGACTGATCCGCTGCTCCCAGGACGAGCTGGCCTCCGCCATCAGCGCCAGCCGGGTCACGGTGAACCGCACCCTGCAGCGGTTCACCAGGGAGGGCCTGGTGGAGACGGCATACGGCGGGGTGCGGATTCTAAACCCCCAGGGCCTGGCGGCGTGTTAGCGCTATTCCCCGCCCACATAGGCGGTCAGGGCTTCCATGAAGCCCTTCCGCCTGGACCGGCTGATTTGCAGCGTCTGGCCGGAGACCGTGACCCGGTTCTGGTCCACCTGCTCCACCTGGGCCAGATTGACCAGGTAGCAGCTGTTGCACCGGCAGAAGTGCTGCCCCGCCAGCTTGTCCTCCAGGCTTTTCAGCGAGCCACGCTCGGTATACGTTCCCTCGGCTGTGTGGTAAACCACGTTGTGCCCCTGGCTTTCGATATAACCGATGTCGGCCACATCCAGCCGAATCATGCGGCTCTCCTGCATCAGGTGCAGGAAGAAGGTGGCGTTTTGCCGGATGCGGCTGACCGCCTTCTGCATCGCCTGTGAAAAGGCAAAATACTGTACAGGCTTGAGGAGGTAGTCCAGCGCATCCACCTTATAGCCCTCTATGGCAAACTGGGCCAGATTGGTGATAAAGATGATGATCACGGTCTGATCCCGCTCCCGAATCCACTGGGCAGTCTGCATCCCGTCCATGTAATTCATCTGGATGTCCATCAGAATCAGATCGTAGCAGGCGGTGTACGCCTCTGTGATTTCCAGCCCGCTGGAAAATTCGCTGATCCGGAGGGGCTCCTCCTGCTCCCGCTCGTACCGCAGGAGGTACTCCTTCAGCTGCCGCCGGGCGGCGGCGTCGTCCTCTACAACTGCAACCCTGACCATAAACCTCTCCCCAACTCATCAAACGTTACATAATCCCCCTATTTTACGCATTATTATACAGGAGCGTCCCCCATTTGTAAAGGGGGCGTTTTTTGTTTTCCCGTCCGGTATCTGTAGGATTTATACAAAGCGGCATCGCGTTCTCCGGTGGAAAACCGTACAAATGACGGGTTACGCCGCTGTGACGACGGATTATGCCAAATCATCCCAAAAGGTTGCCACAAGATGTTATGATTCCATCGTGATTCGGTGTGGCAACACACAATCAGGAGGTGAAAAACATGAAACAACAAGCATTCAATCCCTATCTGCCCTCCTGGGAGTATATCCCGGACGGCGAGCCCCATGTGTTTGGGGACCGGGTCTATGTCTACGGCTCCCATGACCGGTTCAACGCGCCCATTTTCTGCATGAACGACTATGTCTGCTGGTCAGCCCCGGTGGACGACCTGTCCGACTGGCGAAACGAGGGGGTCATCTTCCGGAAGAATCAGGACCCGAAGAATCCCCTGGGGCTGCGGCTGCTCTTTGCGCCGGACGTCTGTCAGGGGCCGGACGGGCGGTACTATCTCTACTATGCCTATGATTTCATGGGCATGATGGGGGTGGCCGTCTGCGACACCCCGGCGGGGCAGTATCAGTTCCTGGGCCATGTGCACTATCCGGACGGCACTGTCTGGGGGCGGAGAAAAGGGGATCAGCTGCCCTTTGACCCCGGCGTTCTGGCGGACGACGACGGACGTGTGTGGCTGTACTCCGGCTTCTATACCCCGGTGCCTGCGGTTGCCTCCGGCTTCCGGAAGCTCCGCAACGACGGCGGCGTGGTGCTGGAGCTGGAGCAGGACATGGTGACCATCAAAACAGAACCCAAACTGCTGTTTCCCAAGGAGGGGCCCGGCTCCTTCCCCAACCACGAGTTCTTCGAGGCCAGCTCCATCCGGAAGGACGGCGACCGTTACATCTTCGTCTACTCCTCCCGGCACAACCACGAGCTGTGCTACGCCACCAGCAACCGGCCGGACGGCGGTTTCGTCTACGGCGGAACGCTGGTCAGCCAGGGCGACCTGTTCCTGGACGGCAATGAGGACGAGGCAAAGGGCACCAACTACCTGGGCAACACCCACGGCGGAATGCTCCACATCGGCGCGGACTGGTACATCTTCTACCACCGGCAGACCAACCGGCACTCCTACTCCCGCCAGGCCTGCGCGGAGAAGCTGGTGCAGAACCCGGACGGCTCCTTCCGGCAGGCGGAGGTCACCAGCTGCGGCCTGAACGGCGGCCCGCTGAAGGGCCTGGGCTGGTACGAGGCCAGAATTGCCTGCAACCTGTGGAGCAGGGACGGCGTAGGCCGGTACGACGGCGACAGCCCGAAGAAAAGACTGAAAAACCACCCCTATTTCACCCAACACGGCAAGGACCGGGAAGGGGAGGGCGACCAGTACATCGCCAATATGCAGGACGGCGCTGTGGCCGGATTCAAGTATTTCCGGATGGGAACGGCCACCACGATTTCCGTAGAGGTCAGCGGGACGGCGGAGGGTCAGCTGCTGGTGTCGGAGAAGGCGGACTTCTCCGACATCAATGCGGTCATCCCCATCCAAAGCCAGACCGGCGTGACCTGCTGCGCAGCGGCTGAGCTTCGGATGGGGCCGGGTGTAAAGGCGCTTTACTTCCGGTTTGTGGGAACCGGCGCGATGGACTTTATCGGATTTGAACTGAAGTGAACCATGATTGGAGGAGGTACCTATGAAGAAGAATAAGTGGCTGAAACCGGTGATCGTCATTGCGGTGATCGCGGTCATTCTGATTGCGGCCTATCAAAGCCTGATCGGCTATCTGTCCAGTCGCTCCGTATCGGTGACGGCCAGCGACATCATGTCTACCATTGTGACCCTGCAGGATTACCTGATCGCCCTGGGCGCGGTGCTGGTGGTTGCCATTGTGGTGGCCATCGCGGCCTTCAAGTTCCGGCAGCCCCTGGCCGGGCTGATCCGGGGGGGGGGAGGCGCTGGTGGCCGCTGTGCTGGCCATCCTCATTGTGGTCAACGCCATCTGCCTTGGCCCGGAGTACAGCATCCTGAACAACGTGCTGGCGGAGCAGTATTACAGCAGCGACGAAACCCTGGCGGAAGCGGAGCAGCTGGTGGAGGACATCTCGGATGAAGGCATCGTCCTGCTGAAAAACGACGACGACGCCCTGCCCCTGACGGGCGTGACCAAACTGAACGTGTTCGGCTGGTCCTCCACCAACCCGATTTACGGCGGCACCGGCTCCGGCTCGGTGGATACGGAGACCTGCGTCACCCTGCTGCAGGGCCTGGAGGACGCCGGTTACGAGCTGAATACGGACATCTCCGACTTCTACACGGAATTTTGTGCGGAGCGGCCCACCGTGGGCATGCTGGGCCAGGACTGGACCATTCCGGAGCCCAGCCTCGAGGAATACGACGAGGCAGGCATCTTTGAGAGCGCCGTGGCGTTCTCCGACACTGCCGTTGTGGTGATCGCCCGTTCCGGCGGCGAGGGCGCCGACCTGCCCACCAGCATCACGGATGAGGACACCTTCGTGGAGGGCGGCTCCTACGGCTCCTCCGGCGTCCGCTACACCTCCTACGCCGATGACGTTGACCCGGACAAGTCCTATCTGGAGCTGAGCAACCGGGAGGAGGCCATGCTGGAGCGGGTGTGCGAGGAGTTTGACAACGTCATCGTCATCATCAACTCCGCCAACGCCATGGAGCTGGGCTTCCTGGAGGAGTACGACTCCATCAAGGCTGCCCTGTGGGTGGCTGGCCCCGGACAAACGGGCTTTGAGTCGCTGGGCAAAATCCTGAGCGGCGAAGCGAACCCCTCCGGCAAGCTGGTGGACACCTATGTGTACGACCTGACCAGCTCCCCGGCCTACAACTATGTGGGCAGCTTCATCTATGACGACTCCGAGGATTTGGTGGCCGTGGAGACCGCGTCCAGCGCCTTTGTGTCCTTCAACAACTATGTGGAGGGCATCTATGTGGGCTATAAGTTCTACGAGACCGCCGCGGAGGAGGGCCTCATCGACTATGACGAGGTCGTGCAGTTCCCCTTCGGCTATGGCCTGAGCTATACCGAGTTTGAACAGGAGATCGTCTCCATTGAAGACGACGGAACCACCATCACGCTGACCGTGGAGGTCACGAACGTGGGCGATGTGGCAGGGAAGAGCGTGGTGGAGGTCTACTACACGCCGCCCTACACCAACGGCGGCATTGAGAAGGCGTCCGTCAACCTGATCGAGTTCGGCAAAACCGCCCAGCTGGAGCCCAACGAATCGGAGACCGTCACCCTCTCCTTCGACTGGGAGGACCTGGCCTCCTATGATTACACCGAGGTCAAGGCGGAGGGCGGCGCCTATGTGCTGGATGCCGGCGACTATGAGATCAGCATTCGCTCCGACGCCCACACCGTGATCGACAGCCGGACGCTGACCCTCGACGGCGACATCATCTACAACGACGACAACGACGGCAGCCGCTCCTCCGATGAGACGACGGCGACGAATCAGTTCGCCTACGCCGAAGGGGATGTGACCTATCTGAGCCGCGCCAACGGATTCGCCAACTACGCGGAGGCAACGGCGGCCCCCACCGACTTCACCCTGACCGATACGGTGACAGACGGCCTGTATACGGAGATCCTGTATGATTATTCAGAAGTGGATGACCCGGACGCCGTCATGCCCACCACAGGCGCCAGCAACGGCCTGACCATTCAGGATATGACCGGGCTGGACTACGACGACGAGCTGTGGGAGGACCTGCTGGACCAGCTCACCGTTGACGAGATGAGCACCCTGGTGGCCACCGGCGGCTATTCCAACGCCAAGGTGGATTCCATCGGCCTCCCCGCCACCATCGAGTGCGACGGCCCGGCGGCCATCTCCAACAACTTCACCGGCCAGACCGGCACGGCGTTCCCCTGCGCCACCATGCTGGCCGCCACCTGGAGCAAGGACCTGGCGTATCAGCGGGGCCAGCTGATGGGCAAACAGTGCAACGAGATGAATGTGTGCGGCTGGTACGGCCCGGCCATGAACATTCACAGAACCGCCTTCTCCGGCCGCAACTTCGAGTACTACTCCGAGGACAGCATCCTCTCCGGCTGGATGGGCGCAAACGAAGTGGCCGGCGCGAAGGAGTACAACATCATGTGCTACATCAAGCACTTTGCCCTGAACGACTCCGAGACGAACCGCTATAACCGGCTCTGCACCTGGAGCAATGAACAGGCCATCCGGGAAATCTACTTGAAGCCCTTCGAAATGGCTGTCAAGGAGGGCGGCGCGAATAACGTGATGATCGCCCACAACTACATCGGCAATGTCTGGGCGGGCGCCAGCTCCACGCTGCTGCAAACCGTCCTGCGGGATGAGTGGGGATTCGTCGGGTCCACCGTGACAGACTGGTTCTCCAGCGACTACGGCTACTACCTGGCGGACGCCGCCATCCGCTCCGGCGGGGACAAGATGCTGTCCTCCACCGGCGACCCCAACGCCTATACCGCGGATACCAGCGACGCAAACACGGTGATCGCCCTGCGGAATGCGTGCCATAACATCCTGTACAGCCTGGCAAACTCCAGCGCCATGGACGAGCGCAACTTCTCCACCCCCGGCTGGGTCACCACCTTCTACGCGGTTGACGCCGTCGTTGGCGTCCTGCTGGTGGCCGGGGAGGTCTACCTCATCCTCCGCTTTCTGAAGAAGCGCAAGGCAAGCGCCGCCTGACGCGGTGTCTGTCCCCCGGAACGCAAACCACACTTTGACCGTCAAGGCCCTGCCCGTTTTCGGGCAGGGCCTTTCCCTGCGCCGCCGATGCAGCGCGGCGTGGGCGCTGCCGTGCTGACGCCCATCATTTCCGTTCTGACCGCTTCCTACGCGCCACCGGACACAAAAAGAAACCCTGTGACCGTAGTCACAGGGCCTTTTGGTGGACGATACAGGATTCGAACCTGTGGCCTTCCGCACGTCAAGCGGATGCTCTAGCCAGCTGAGCTAATCGTCC
>JAJQBL010000006.1:18865-39322 GCA_021203325.1 Clostridiales bacterium
ACCTGTGGCCTTCCGCACGTCAAGCGGATGCTCTAGCCAGCTGAGCTAATCGTCCGTGATGGAATTGAGGAATCAGAATAAATGGTGGACGATACAGGATTCGAACCTGTGACCTTCCGCACGTCAAGCGGATGCTCTAGCCAGCTGAGCTAATCGTCCAAGCCAATCAACAGCTGTTATTATAGTACATGATGCACCGTTTGTCAAGGAATTTTTTCCCGAAAACGGTCTTTTGTTTTGGCCTGAGACGCCGACACCAGGGAGCATCGGTATCAGGAGGAACGGCCCGTTTTTTCCCGGCGGAGCGGGCAGGAGCGGCGCCGTTACAGCGCTGCTCCTGCGGTATCTTCTGACGCTATTCCATGCTGACGTCCTTCAGCAGCTCGTTTTCCACCACCTGTGTACGGCCGCCCTCCATACAGTATACCCTGTGGAGAAAGACGTTCATGTGCTCCCCCAGGCGAATCTCCCGGCGCTCCAAGGCGCGGCTGGTGAGCAATGTGACGCCGTGGACCTCCAGCCGCACCTCCAGGGAGTTGCCCCGGAAGCTGATGCCGGTGACAATGCCGTCCTCCGCCCGATCCGCGAAGGGCTGCATTTGGGCGTTGTCCTTCTTGAACGCATCCACGAATTCCGGCCGAATCAAAACCTTCTGCCCCAACGGCAGATGCTCGAAGCCACGGAAGCCGGACAGACCCTCCACCACGCTGGAGTTGCCCGCGAACTGGGCCACAAAGGGGGTCCTGGGGTGCAGGTAGATGTCCGCCGGCGTCCCCATCTGCTCAATGCGGCCCTCGTTCAGGATGATGATTTCGTCGGAGACCTCCAGGGCCTCCTCCTGGTCGTGGGTGACGAAAACGCTGGTGATGCCCACCCGCACGATCATGTCCCGGAGCCAGACCCGTAGCTCCTTGCGGACCTTGGCGTCAATGGCGGCGAAGGGCTCGTCCAGCAGCAGCAGGCTGGGGCCCGGGGCGATGGCCCGGGCAAAGGCCACCCGCTGCTTCTGGCCGCCGGAGAGCTGATTGGGATACCGCTTCTCCAGGCCGGTCAGGCCCACCAGCTGAATCAGCTCCGTCACCCGGTCATGGATTTCCGCCCTGCTCTTCTTCTGCACCTTCAGGCCAAAGGCGATGTTGTCATAGACGGTCATGTAGCGAAACAGCGCATAGTTCTGGAACACGAACCCGATGCCGCGGTTCCCCGCGGGCACATCGTTGACATTTTTTCCGTCGATGAAAATGTCGCCGCTGTCCTGCTGCTCCAGCCCCGCGATCATGCGGAGGATGGTGGTCTTGCCGCTGCCGCTGGGGCCCAGGAGGGCCGCCATCTTGCCCTGCTCCACACCGAAGGTGACGCCCCGGGCCGCCTCGTAGTCGCCGAACCGTTTGTTCAGCTCTTTTGCCTCCAGAAACATCTGTTATTCCTCCTGCGATTCGGACTTTCTCGCCCGCCATTCGGCAATATTCTTCAAAATCAGCATGACCAGCGCCAGCAGCACCAGGATGGAGGACACCGCAAACGCCTGTGTAATGGCCTCCGCGCCGCCGGACATATAGAGGGCGTCCACCTCCAGAGGGAGGGTGAAGGTCTCGCCACGGGCCTTGGAGACGGCGTAGACTGCGCCGAACTCCCCAAAGGCCCGGGCCGCGCACAGCACCATTCCGTAAATCAGGGGCCATTTGATCTGGGGCAGGGTGACCCGGCGGAAGATGGTAAAGCCCCCCGCCCCCAGCAGGGCGGCGGCCTCCTCCTCGGCGCAGCCCTGCAGGTTCATGACCGGCAGCAGCTCCCGCAGCACATAGGGGAAGGTCACAAAGACGGTGGCCAGCACCACGCCGGGGATGGAGAATACCAGCGCGATGTCCGTGCCGAAAGTGTCGTTGAACCAGTTGACCACCGGCGTAGCCAGACCGTTGCGGCCGAACATCATGATGAACGCCAGACCGGCGATGACCGGAGAGATGGAGAAGGGAATGTCGATCAGTGTGGTCAGCAGGCTCTTGCCCCGAAAGTCGAACTTGGTCAGCAGCCAGGAGGCAGCCAGGGCGAAGAACGTGTCCACCAGCAGGGCGACGGCTGCCGCCAGCAGCGTGACCCGGAGGGCGGAGAGGGTGTTCTCTGCCGTCACGGCGTCCCAATACAGCGCCCAGCCGTCCTTCAGGGCGCGGTAGAGGACTTCTACCAGGGGCCACACCAGCATTACCGCAAAGAACAGCACTCCGATGACGATCAGCGCGATTTGCCCCGCCGTCAGGCGGGCTTTTTTCGTTTGTTTCACAGCGCGCCCTCCTCTCACCTGGTCCGCCGGGCGGCGAACCACTGCACCATGTTCAGCAGGAACATCAGCAGAAACGAGATCGCCAGCAGCACCAGGGCGATGGCGGCGGCGCCAACGTAGTCGGCACTGCCGGAGTTCAGCTTCTGCATGATGACGTAGGACACCACCTGGGTGCCGTTCTTCGCGCTGTTGCCGGAGATGTAGATGACGCTGCCATACTCCCCAATGCCACGGGCCAGGGCCAGGCCGAAGCCGGTCAGCAGGGCCGGGGTCAGCTCCGGCAGGATGACGTGGCGGAAGGTGAAGCCCCTGGAGGCCCCCAGCGTCAGCGCCGCCTCCTCGCAGGAGGGGGGCAGCTTCCGCAGCACCGGCTGAATGGAGCGCACCACAAAGGGAATCCCCACAAACACCAGGGCAATCACCAGCCCCACCCGGCTGTAGGAGCCCTGAATCCCAATGCGGTTCAGGGCCTGGCCCAGCACCCCCTGGTCGGAGTACATCTTCGCCAGGGTGATGCCCGCCACGGCGGTGGGCAGGGCAAAGGGCAGCTCAATCATGCCGTCGATGAGCCGCTTACCGGGAAAGTCGTAGCGCACCAGAATCCAGGCCAGAATCAGCCCGAACACGCAGTTGATGGCCGCTGCCAGCAGGGCGCACAGGATGCTGGTCCGGAAGGCCCCCACCACGTTGCTCCGGGTGACAGTCTCCCAGAACTCCGCCGGAGTCAGCTCAAAGGAGCGGATCAGCACCGAGGCCAGGGGCAGCAAAATCAGCAGCGACAGCATGGAAACGGTGATGCCCAGCGTCAGGCCAAAGCCCGGTATGACCCGGTTTCGTTTTTTTCTCATCTGTCACGCCACCCATCAGCTGTTATAGATCTCGTCAAAAATCCCGTCGTCCTGGAAGAATTTCTCATAGGCCGCGTCCCAGCCGCCGAAATCATCGATGGTGCACAGGGTTACATCCAGGTCAAACACGTCGGAGAACTCGCTCAGAATATCCTCGTTGGTGGGGCGGTAGTAATATTCCCCGATGAGGCGCTGGGCCTCGTCGGTGTAGAGGTATGCCAGATAGGCCGCTGCCGCCTCCGCCGTGCCGTGGTCCGCCACATTTTCATCCACCACGGCCACCGAGGGCTCGGCCAGAATACTGACGCTGGGGGTGATGAGTTCATATTCGCCGGGATAGTCGGCCATGGTCTGGAGGGCCTCGTTTTCCCAGGCGATCAGCACATCGCCCTGGCCGTTCTCCACAAAGGTGGTGGTGGCCCCTCTGGCGCCGGAGTCCATGACCAGCACGTTGGCATAGAGGGCCCGCATAAATTCCTTGATTTGGGTCTCGTCCTCGCCGTATTGCTGCTGGGCATAGTACCAGGCGGCCAGGAAGTTCCAGCAGGCCCCGCCGGAGGATTTCGGGTCAGGGGTGATGATGTCCACGCCCTCCTGGAGCAGGTCGTCCCAGTCCTGGATGTCCTTCTCGTTCCCGGCCCGCACCAGAAAGACGATGGTGGAGGTGTAGGGGGCGCTGTTGTTCTCAAACTCGTCCATCCAGCCCCCGTCGATCATGCCTTCTTCTTCAACCAGGGTGATGTCGTGGGCCAGCGCCAGGGTCACCACGTCGGCCTCGTTGCCCTCGATGACGGAGCGGGCCTGGGAGCCGGAGCCGCCGTGGGACTGGTTGATCTTCACCGTCACCCCATAGGTCTCCTCATAGTAGGCGGCAAACAGCTCGTTGTATGCCTCGTAAAACTCTCTGGTGGGGTCATAGGACACGTTCAGCAGCTCGATCACATCGCTGTCCTCCTCCGAGGCTTCGCCGGAGGAGGAGCCGCAGCCGGTCAGCAGCCCGGCCAGCAGGCAGATACACAGGCACAGGGCGGTCACATTCCATTTTTTGATAGGGTTCTTTAGATTGCGCTTCATGCTATGCTCCTTTTTGGTCAAACGTTTGCGTTACAAATATCAGGTTCGATTTGGGGAATAACCGGATATTTCCAAGTTTCACCTGCTTATATCAATCAATGTACACCGGTGAAACCCGCCTGTCAATCCAAAATTATGCAAACGTTTGCGTTAGGGACTTGCAATCCGTCCGCCCATCCGTTACAATGGATTTATACTGTTGTGAGAGGTGGCGCACGCCATGTCGCTGAAAGAAATTGCAGAACGGGTCGGAACCTCCGTCTCCACCGTGTCCCGGGTCCTGAACAACGCCTCGCCCAAATGCGCTTCAAAGGAATTGCAGGAGCGCATCTGGACGGCGGCCCACGAGCTGGGCCACCGCCCCAACGAAGCCGCCCGCGCACTGCGGAGCAGCGGAGCGGGAACGGTCACGGAGCCGCCGCTGCACATCTCCGTGCTGATGGCCCGGTTCCGGGATGCGGAGTCGGACCCGTTTTTCGCGGACCTGCTGCACTGCCTGAAAACAGAGCTATATGCCCAGGGGGCGCTGCTGCATCGCGTCGTCTATGCCGAGGACGCGCCGGAAACGGAGGAAGAGACCGGCTCCGACGGGGTGATCGTCCTGGGCCGCTGCTCCCAGACCCTGCTGGAACAGATTCGGGCCAGGAACCGGAATATCGTGGGTATCTGGCGCAACCCCATGGAGTTTCAGGTGGATGAGGTGGTCTGCGACGGCAAGAAGGCGGCGGAGCTGGCGGTGGAATATCTGATTGAACTGGGCCACCGCAGCATCGCCTACATTGGGGACTGTTCCTTTGAAAGCCGGTATGTGGGCTATACCGGCACCCTGATCCGCCACGACATCCCCATCAACTACCGTCTGATCAAGCCCACCGACCAGACCTTTGCCCAGGGCAGGCGGGCGATTCTGGCACTTCTGGAAGGGGAGAGCGCCTTTTCCGCCGTGTTCTGCGCCAACGATATTACCGCCGTCAGCGTGCTCCAGACGCTGAACGAGGAGAAGCGGCGCATGAAACACCCGATTTCGGTGATTTCCATTGACGACATCGAAGGGCTGTGGGACCAGACCCCGGCCCTGACCACCGTTCACATCCCCCGGCAGGAGATGGCCCACATGGCGGTGCAGACGCTGCTGGACCGCATCCGCCGGGGCCATCAGGAGGCGGTGCGCATCGAATTTCCCTGCAAAATCATCCGGCGGGAGAGCTGTTTTCCGCGCTGAGTCTGCAAAAAAACTCCGCCCCCTTTTTCAAGGGGACGGAGTTTTTTTGTTTGTGTTGGAACAATGCCGTATGGTCAGGGACAGCAGGGGACAGGACAGGGGAAGCGCGGGTCATCCCCCATAGTAATACAAGCTCTGCACTTCGGAGGTCTCCACCAGGATGGAATTTTGGTTCAGAACCTCCAGCACCTCATCCATAATGGCAATCAAATCCGCCTCCTGCACGTCCGCGAAGCGGTAGACGAGGGTCTGCTCTTCCGTCAAAACGCCAAGCTCATCCACCCATCCGCCGTTTGCCTCCAGCACCGTGTAGCCTTCCACATAGCCGGAGCAGATTTCGTTGACCAGCGCCTTAGCATCCTCCAGCGCAATCAGCTGCGTATAGGTATCCTTATCGTTCATGCCAATGTAAATCGTGTAGCAGGTGGTCTGCTCACTCTCGGCAAAAACGGCGTCGGACACCTCCGCGTCAGAAGTTTGGGCGAGGTAGACTATGACGCCGCCCGTGGCGCACAGGTTCAGCACCAGCAAAATCAGGATGACCCAGGTCAGCGGTTTTGTTTTTTTCATTGCCTGTGCCTTCGCAGTTATCTGCGTATCTTAACGGCGTAGACGATGCCCAGGCCACCGGCAAACGCCAGGGCCATCCAGAGCCACAGCTCCGTGTTGTCTCCCGTCTGGGGAGAGGTGACGGAGGTGCTGTCCTCGGTGCCCGTTTCGCTGCCCGATTCAGAGGAGGTCTCAGAGGCGGTCTCGGAGCCGGTGGCGTCCGTTTCGCTGTCCGTCTCAGATTCCGTCCCGGAGCTGTCTGCCGTACCCGTTTCGTCCTCCGCCTCCGGCTCCGCATCCGAACTGCCGGAACCGTCGGCGTCGCCGCCGGTCTCACCGCTGCCGGTGGCCGGAATCACTTCCGTTTTCGTCTCGCCGCAGACGGTGCAGGTGTAGGTCATCACGCCGTCCTCTATGTCGGTGGCCTCCGTGGTGACGGTGCCCTCGTCCCAGACATGGCTGCAAATGTTGGTGATCCTGCCGGAGCCGGTGATGCTCTCATAGTTGAGGAGGTATCCCGTATAGGAGTAAAGGGGGCTGTTGACGGTGGAGATGTTCCCGTAGCCGTTTCCGTCAGAATCGGTGAAGGCCTGGGCATAGGCGGCCAGGGCCATGTAATCCTCCACGATATAGTCCCGAATCAGTTCCACATCGGAGAACATATCAAAGCCGCCGCCGCAGTTCCGCAGGGTATAGTTGGTTCCGGCCACGGAGTAGGTTGCATTCACATCCAAATCCTCGTACTCGCCGGTTTCCTTGTTGTACACCTTGACGTTTTTCACCCGGTACTCACCGGTGGGGCCGCCGATCCAGGTTTCGTTTTCATCCTCCTGCACGGTGCTCTCCACCGCCAGGTCGATCTCATAGCTCAGCCCGGCCACATGGAGGAAGCCGCCGGCCTCGCCCACCGTGATGTATCTTGCGCCAAACTCCAGTGCGTCCAGGATGGCCTGTCCGCTGACCTCCACAACGCACAGGACGTTGCCGAAGGGGTTGACGGTTTTGCAGGTGAGATAGGTCCAGTCTCCGGCCGCCACGGAGTCGCGGATGCCGCCGCCGTTCATAATGGCGATGTCGCACCCGACGCCGTCCGCCTCGTTGATGTACCAATAGTAGGCGTCGGCGTTGAAGTCGCCCAGGTTGGTTTCACCCTTACGGACAAGGCGGTTGCCGTCCGCATCATTCACTGTGAACTCGATGTCGGTTTCCGCGATTTTTTCACCCAGAAGCTCATCGACCTCATTGATCCAGTCCTCCTCGATGGCCTGCACCTCGGCGTTGGGAGTGACGTCCGCCAGGTCCTCCGCCGTCAGCAGCTGGGTGGAAATGACGCCGTCAGCGCTGATGGTCATCTCACCCAGGGCGCTGAAATAGCAGCCCGTCTGGGTCAGCAGCACCTCGTTGCCGTCCAGGTCTGTGACATACTCCGACTCCATGGTGGTGTGAGAGTGGCCGTCAATGAAGGCGTCCAGGCCGGTGGTATTTGCGATGACCTCCTCCGAAGTCCAGGGCACAGAGCTGGGGTCTACCCCCAGGTGGCCCAGGGCGATGACGTAGTCCGCCTCCTCGGAGGCTGCGTCAATGGCCGCCTGGACATAGGCGTACAGGTCAGACCCGTCCGTGCCGCCGGCAATGCCATAGATATAGTTGCCGTCGTCGTCCTGGAAATATTTCGGAGTGGATTTGCTGATGGACTCCGGCGTGGTGATGCCCACAAAGGCGATGCGGACCCCGTTCACCTCAAACACCTCATAGCTGTCCAGCACAGTTTCGCCCACTTCGCCGTCCTCTACGTGGTAGAAATTGCAGGAGACATAGGGGAAGTCCGCCCACTCGATGGCGTTGAGGGCGCCCTCCATGCCGTAGTCGAACTCGTGGTTGCCCAGGGTAGCCAGGTCATACCCCGCGGCGTTCATGATCTCGATGATGGTTTCGCCGTTGTCCATACCGCCGTAGGCGGTTCCCTGGAGATGGTCGCCGGCGTCAACCAGCAGCACGTTCTCCAGCGTGTCCCGATACCCGGCCACCAGGGAATAGGTCAGGTCGCCGTCAATATAGGTGTGGATGTCGTTGGTGTAGAGAATCGTCACAGACGATTCGGATGTGTCCTCCTACGCCTCCCCTTCTGCGGCCCACGCCGTAACAGAGAGGGAGAAGCACAGAATGACTGCCATACAGAAAGCGGTAATTCTTTTCACGTTACAGGACTCCTTTCATAGTTGGTTGCGTTTCCGGTGATGAACGAACCGCCCAACCGCTGCGGGAGGCGCTGATGGACAGGTGCGCCTTTCGCCGTAACAGGTGTCTCAGGGGCGGGCCAATCCTATGAACCTATGAAAAGGTACTGGCTTGTCCGAAACACACTGTCGGAGGAACCCCTCCCTGCGCGAATTGTGCGAGTAATCGTTCACTTTGTATTATACCATATGAAACGAAAAAGTGCAATGACAAATTAAAGCGTTGCAGCTCTTTTCCTGTCGTATCCCGGAGACTGCAAAAAAGCGGCCCGAAACCGGGCCGCTGAAAGAAGGGGAGGGGGTTATCGTTTGTTGCTGCGCCGCCAGATGTGCAGCTTTTCCGCGTCGGCGATGAGCTGCTCGCGGAAGTCGGGGTGGGCGATGGAGATGAGGGCCTCCGCCCGTTCCCAGGCGCTCTTGCCCTTCAGGTTTACCATGCCGTACTCCGTGACCACATAGTTGGTGTTGGCCCGGGTGTCGGTGACGATGCTGCCGGGGGCCAGGGTGGGGTTGATGCGGCTCTCCAGCTGGCCGGTTTTCTTGTTCATAAAGGTAGAGGACAGGCAGATGAAGCTCTTGCCCCCCTTGGACAGGTACGCGCCCATGACGAAGTCCAGCTGTCCCCCCGCGCCGGAGATCTGCCGGGTACCGGCGGCCTCGGCGGCCACCTGACCGAACAGGTCCACAGAGATGGCGTTGTTGATGGAGATGAAGTTGTCCAACTGGGCGATGACCCGGACGTCGTTGGTGTAGTCCACCGCGGCGGACATACACTGGGGGTTGTTGTCCAGGAAGTCATACAGCTTTTTCGTGCCTGCGCCGAAGGCATAGACCTGGCGGCCCGTGTCGATGCTCTTGCAGCGGCCGGTGATTTTCCCGGCGTTGTAGATGTCCACAAAGGCGTCAACGTACATCTCGGTGTGGACGCCCAGATCCTTCAGGTCGCTCTGTGCGATCAGGGAGCCGACGGCGTTGGGCATGCCGCCGATGCCCAGCTGGAGGCAGGCCCCGTTGGGAATCTCCGGGACGATCAGCTTGGCCACGGCCTCGTCCACCTCGGTGGCGGCGGCGGAGGGCATTTCCGCGATGGGCGGGTTGCTCCCCTCCACCACGCCGGTGACCTGGGAGATGTGAATCCCCTCCTGGAAGCCCCCCAGACAGCGGGGCATATTTTCATTGACCTCCACAATGATCACCTCGGCCCGTTCGCAGACGGCGGCCATGTGGGAGGCGCTGGGGCCGAAGCTAAAGTAGCCGTGCTCATCCATGGGGGAGACGGTGAAGAAGGCCACCCGGGAGGGGTTGTCGATGTCCCGGTAATAGCGGGGCAGCTCGGAGTAGCGGATGGAGGCGTAGTAGGCGAAGCCTGCGCTCACCGCCTTGCGCTCCACGCCGCCCATGTGCCAGCTGTTCCAGGTCATATGTTCCTCCGGGTGGTCGATTTTGAAAATCTCCGGCGTCCACATCAGGATGCCGCCCCGGAAGTTGACGTCGTGGAGCTGGGACAGACGCTTCGCCATGGCCTGGTCCAGGGCCACAGGGGTGGTGGTGGTCCAGCCGTAATCGACCCAGTCGCCGGAGCGGACGCACTGCACCGCTTCCTCCGGCGTGGTCAGCTTGCTTTTGTAGAGTGCTTGGATGTCCATAGATAATGCCTCCTTGGCAATCGTGATTGGAATGGGGAAGGGAGGGGGAACGTTCCGCTGACCCAAAGCCCTCCATTGACATAGGATGGAAGGAGCTCAAGGAACCTCTGAATAAATGGACGAGAGCGGATTGCGAGGAAATTTGCGCCAGAAAAAGGCGCAAAAGCGCAGGAATCCTGACGGATTTCAAGATTTTGCAACGCATTTATGGCGCAAATTTACCGCAAGGCGCCGAAGTGCATTTGTTCAGAGGTTCCTTAGACGCGCGGATGGGGCCAGCGGAGCGGCACAAATCCGGGCCAGGCCCCGAAAGGCGGCGGGAGATGGGACAAATTCCGACAGAATGGGACAAATCCCTTGTCAATGAACCCAGAATTTGCTATACTGACTGTAGTGTACTTCCGCGCACCGCAGACCATCCTATATCTTATCCGGTTCCGTTCGGTTGGAACGTTTTGGAGGGGCTACTATGGAACACTTCACCCTCTCCGGGAATGCCTATTTTGACAGCGTGACCCAGCCTGTCCTGTTGGCAGCAGACGGAGTGATTCAATATCAAAACAAGGCGATGGAGGCGCTGGAGCGCTCCTGCGGTATGGATACAGCGGCGGGGCAGCCCCTGCCGGAGGTCCTGACGAACCTGGGGACGGATGCCGTGGCACAGCGCGAACTGGCCAACGTGCTCTGGCAGGTCCGCACCCAGAGGATAGAAGCAGGGGTGCTGTACGTCTTTCAGGAGGTGCGGGAAGCCGGGCTGGGGAAAGCCGAAACCCTCCGCCTCTGCACCCAGGTGCGCGGCAGCCTGGGAGGGGCGCTGATGGCGCTGCAGCGGCTCTTTGACAGCATGGTGGAGACGGAGCAGCTGAAGCTGGAGGATCAGTTCAATCCGCTGCTGAAGCAGTACAGCCGTATCCTGCGCATGGTGTCCAGCACAGAGCTTCTGGTGCAGAGCGGGGAGGAACTGAAAAAAAGGTGGAATCCCGCCCGGCTGAGCCTGAACAGCCTGGCTGACCGGCTGCTCAGGGAGCTGGGGCCGCTGACCCATCGGTTTGACTGTGAGGCGGAGGATCTCATGACGGTCTGGGCGGATGAAAAGCTGCTGCGGCAGGCGCTGCTGAACCTGGTGCTGAACGGCCTCCAGGCCGGAGGCCGGATCGAGATGCGGCTGCGCCGCGCCGGGGAGCAGGCACTGATCACCGTGACCACGGTAGGGGGCCGGCCCATGGAGATGCAGGACTTTTCCGGTCTGGGGGTTGGAGCGCAGACGGCAGACAGCTTCCGGCCGGGGGGCCTGCACTTTGGCATGGAGCTGTGCTGGAAAATTTTCCGGCTGCACAACGGCACTCTGGCCGTGACCAACGGCGAGGACGGGGTGCAGGTCACCGGCCGCATTCCGCTGATCCGCAGCGACGCGTGCTCCCCTGATGATGACCCGTTGGACGCCATGGACTGCGATGGCGGGATTTCCGACGTCCTGGTGGAGCTGAGCGATTATCTGCCGGAGGAATGGTATTCCATCACCGAATTTATGGATTAGAATTGTACGTTATCTGAAAAGGTGTCCGCGCCGTGGAAACAGCGCGGACACCTCCTTTTTTTCAGAAAATCAGCACTTCAAAAAATCAGCACTTCTCGAAGATGGTGGCAACACCCTGGCCGCCGCCGATGCACAGGGTGGCAAGGCCCTTCTTGGCGTCGGGACGCTTCTCCATCTCATGCAGCAGGGTCACGATGATCCGCGCGCCGGAAGCGCCCACGGGATGGCCCAGGGCCAGCGCGCCGCCGTTGACGTTGACCTTGCTCATGTCAAAGTGCAGCTCACGGGCCACGGCGATGGACTGGGCGGCGAAGGCTTCGTTGGCCTCCACCAGGTCGATGTCGTCAATGGTCAGCCCGGCCTTTGCCATGGCGTTGCGGGAGGCGGGGATGGGGCCGGTGCCCATGATCTTGGGGTCCACGCCGCCCTGGCCATAGGAGACCAGCCTGGCCATGGGCTTCAGGCCGTACTTCTCAACGGCCTCGCCGGAGGCCAGCACGATGGCGGCAGCGCCGTCGTTGATGCCGGAGGCGTTGCCTGCGGTGACGCGGCCCTGGCCCACGTTCTCAGGCATATCCTTCATCTCGGTGGAGTCGAAGGTCATCTCAATCTTGTCCAGAGAACCGTCAGGCGTGGTGGGGAAGCAGGGCTTCAGCTTGCTCAGGGACTCCACAGTGGTGCCGGCGCGGGGGAACTCGTCCACCTTGAAGTCCACCACCTGGCGCTTGACCTTGACGGGGACGGCGACGATCTCATCGTCAAACTTGCCGGCCTTCTGGGCGGCCTCGCACTTCTGCTGGGAGGCGGCGGCGAACTCGTCCAGATCCTGACGGGTGATGCCCCAGATGTCGCAGATGTTCTCGGCGGTGGAGCCCATGTGATAGTTGTTATAAGCGTCCCACAGGCCGTCCTTCACCATGGTGTCCACCATCTTGTTGTCGAACATGCGGGCGCCCCAGCGGGCGGAGGGCAGGGCGTAGGGTGCGCCGGACATGACCTCGGTGCCGCCGGCCACGATGATGTCGGCGTCACCGGCCTTGATGGCCCGGGCGCCTTCGATGACGGACTTCATACCGGAGCCGCAGACCATGCCCACCGTGTATGCGGGAACGGACAGGGGCAGGCCGGCCTGGACGCCCACCTGACGGGCCACGTTCTGGCCCTGGGCGGCGGTCAGGATGCAGCCGAACATCAACTCATCCACGTTCTCAGGGGCAACACCGGCGCGGCTCAGGGCTTCCTTCACCACAACAGCGCCCAGCTCGGCCGGGGTTTTGTCCTTCAAAGAACCGCCAAACTTGCCGATGGCAGTCCGGCAGCAATTCACAACATAGACTTCTTTCATGTAAGTGACCTCCTGTAGAAATAAATCGTTCATGGGAATGGTTTACGCCTAGTCTGTTATTTTTTTAACAATATCATTATAGTACAGCGGCAGGGGAATGTCAACATGAAATTGACAAACCTTTCACAAGCCGAGGGGGAAATCCTGCGCTTCTTCTGGTACTTTTGCAGGAAAAGGGGAACAAGACACAAACGTCAGGCGGGAACCGGTCTGTTGTCCGGCTCCCGCCTGAAAGGCTGCACTTTACATTAACTGAGGCTGATCAGGGTGGACAGGCAGTAACCTTCATAAGTCACGCCGTTCGTTCCCTGAACGCTCAGCTGGTACCAAACCTCGCCGCTGTCGTTGGTGGTGCTGCCCACCACGGTGACGGCGGCCCCGCTGCGGAGGGTGGTCACCCGGCTGTAGTCCGTGCCGGGGCCGCTGCGGAGGTTCACACCGGCGGAGGTGGTGCCATCCCGGGGCCAGCCGTCCTCGTCCTGGCCGTCTCCGGTTTCACCCTCTGTCTCGTCCTGGCCGTCGCCGGTTTCGTTCTCTGTCTCGTCCTGGCCGTCCTCAGGTTCTTCTCCCAGGTCGTCCCCTGTGAGTTCCGCTTCACCCTCCGTCTCGTCCGCGTCTTCGGCCTCGTCCAGGTCAACGAAGGCGGACAGGCAGTAGCCCTGGTAAACGGTGCCGTCCGTATCCTCGAAGGTCAGCTCGTACCAGGTCTCGTTCTCGTTGGCAGAGCTGCCCACCACGGTGACAATAAGGCCCTTGCTGAGGGTGGTCACCCGGTCGTAGTCCGTGCCGGGGCCGCTGCGGAGGTTCACCGTGTCATTCACGGTGCCGCTGACGGGCTGGCTCTCATCGGGCTGACTGACCTCCACCTCGCTGTCGTCCTCAGACTCACCCCTGGCCTGCTGAGCGATGATGTAGCTGTTCACAAGGGAGACGCTGTAGGTTTCCTCACCGACGCTCTCGCCGCCGTACTGCACCCAGGTGGCGATCAGGCCGTCGGCGATGGCCTGGGCGTAGGCGTCCATGTTGGTGTCGTAGAGTTCATTGTCCTCCTCATTGGACATGAACCCCAGCTCCAGCAGCACAGCGGGCATATCGGTGACGCTGCACACATAGTAGTTTCTGGTGCCGGAGGTCTCCGTGCCGGAGGAAATGCCCCGCATCTCCTGGATACCGGCCAGCCGCAGCTCCGTCAGAATGTTGGCGGCCAGGTCATACTCCTCCTGGGTGTATTTTGCCTCGACCCAGGCCTCCACGCCGCAGGCGGTGAGGTCCTCGGTCAGGATATTGCGGTGGAGGGAGACGAACAGGTCCGCACTGGCGTCGTTGGCGGCGGCGCACCGGTCCGACAGGGACACATACTGATCGGTCTCCCGGGTCATCACCACGGTGACGCCGTAGAACTCCAGCTTTTCCTTCACCAGCAGCGCCAGATTCAGCACGTCGGCGGATTCCTTCCGCCCGTCCTCGGTGACGCAGCCGGGGTCGTTGCCGCCGTGACCGGGGTCAAGGCAGACGGTGAGGTCGTACTGGGGGATGGTGACCTCGGTGGTGACCGCTTCCGCATCGGCGTCCGACACGGAGGAGGCATCCTGCTCCGCAGCCCCGGCGTCCTCAGCGGAGGCGTCCGCCGAAGACGATGAGGACACATCACCCGAGACGGTAGAGGCGGTCTGGAAGGACGCAAGCAGGGAGGAGACGCCGCCCGGAAGGAAATAGTCCACCGCGCAAAATCCCGCCAAAAGCACCGCAACCAGAATCAAAACCACTTTTTGGGCCGTTTTCATCTCATCACATCCATTTCTTTCTGTCAAATGTCACCGAACAATCAGAATCGCTGCCGGGCTCACATTTTGTCCGGCGCGGAGAAGCCCACCAGGTCAACGCTGAGCTCCAGCACCTTCAGCACCAGCTGCACCAGCAGAATCCAGCTGCCCTGCCGCTGGGCGTCCTGCTCCTTCATAATATTGTGATCCGCGTAGAAGGCGTTCAGGGCGTTGGACAGCTCATAAATATAGTGGCACAGCCGGTTGGGGGCGTTCTGGGTGTAGGCGTCCTCGATGGCGTCCTGGAAGCGGGCCAGCGCCAGATACAGGTCGGTCTCCTTCCGGCTCTCCGGCGGCAGAATGGCCGTCGGTTCGGCATCCGGCTTTTCGGCAAAGAACCTGGACAGGATGGACTTGATGCGCACCATGGTGTACATGATGTAGGGGCCGGTGTTCCCCTCAAAGGCGGTGAACCGGTCCACATCGAAGACATAGTCCTTGGAGGGCTGATTGGACAGGTCGCCGTACTTGATGGCGGCCAGGCCCACCTTGTCCGCAATCTCCTGCAGCTCCGCCTCCGTCAGGCTGGGGTTGGCCGCTTTGGATTTGGCATAGACCGCGTCGCTGACGTCTTTCAGCAGGTATTCCAGCCGGAGGACGCCGCCTTCTCTGGTTTTGAAGGGCTTGCCGTCCTTGCCGTTCATGGTGCCGAAGCCGATGAAGGTCAGCTCCGTCTTGTCTTTGTCCACCAGGCCGGTCTTATAGGCGCAGCGGAAGGTGCGGACGAAGTGCAGCTCCTGCCGCTTGTCCGTCAGGTAGATGATGCGGTCAGGGTGATAGTCCTGCTGGCGCTGAATGATGGTGGCCAGGTCGGTGGTCTCATACTGCACCGCACCGTCGGATTTCAGAATCATGCAGGGGGGAATTTCCCGGGTGTCCCCCTCCTCCTGCACGTCCACCACCAGGGCGCCGTCGCTGAGATAGGCGTAGCCTTCCGCCTTCATCCGCTCCACCATGGCGGGGATGTAGGGCTGGGCGTCGCTCTCCCCCTTCCACAGGTCGAAGTGGACATCCAGTTTGTCGTAATTCTTCTTCAAATCGGCCACGGAGACGTTGATAATGTGCTGCCACAGGGCCCGGTATCCGGGGCGGCCGGCCTGCAGCTCCGCCGTGGCCTGCTGGGCGGCCTCCTTGTAGGCCGGGTCGGCCTTGGACTTGCCGGAGGCGCAGGGATAGATCTCCTCCAGATCGGAGATGGTGAAGGGGGCCTCCTCCGGATAGGGGCCGGAATATCCCGCGTCAAAATAGGGCAGCTCCGGCCGGCGGCAGCGCAGCTCGGTGATGATCTGGCCCATTTGCAGGCCCCAGTCGCCCAGGTGAACGTCCCCGATGACGGTGTGGCCCTGGAACCGGGCAATCCGCTTGATGGCCTCGCCGATGATGGCGGAGCGCAGGTGCCCCACGTGCAGGGGCTTTGCCACGTTTGCGCCGCCGTAGTCCACAATGATGGTCAGGGGATGCTCCGCCACCGGCACGCCGCAGCGGTCATCCTCCCTCATTTCGTTCAGCAGCCCGGCCAGATAGTCCAGGGCCACATCCATGTTGATAAAGCCGGGGCGCACCGTCTCCACCTTTTCAAACATCGGTTCGGCGGACAGCACATCCACCACCTTCTGGGCAATCTGAAACGGGGGCTGATGGTAGAGCTTTGCGCCCGCCATCGCGCCGTTGCACTGGTACTGGCAGAGGTCCGGCCGGTTTGACTGGGCGCACTTGCCCAGTGCGGGGTCAAATCCGGCGATCTCAAACGCCTCAGAAACAACGGCGGTTATCTGGTCCACTAATTTTTCCATATCATGTCTCACTGCGCTTTCATTCAAAATCATACAAATCTCAGTATACCGTATTTAAAAAGTGCTGTCAATGGTTTTCCTCGGCCTGACAGCGAGAGTCTCGTTAGAAGCGTTTCCCGCCTGGAAGAAACGCCCGCTGTCCTGATGCCGGTCACGAAGGATAGCCAAAGCCCTCGTAATCTTCCATGGTGAAGCGGTGATAGATAATGTGGCAGTCCTCCACCGTCAGGCAGTACCGGTAGTCGTTGGGCACGCCGTCCTCAAAGTAGACCAGATAGTCAAAGTCGTCAATCTCCATCTTCTTGACCACGACCCGGTCCGAGTGGGCGTAAAAGACCGCCAGCACTTCCTCCAGCGTGGCCCCGTGCCGCCCAATGATCGAGATGAACTGCACCAGAAAGTCATTCTCGTCCAGATGCTCGTGGACATACCGCATCCCCTCCGCCGGAATCGTCAGGCAGAAGCGCCCGTCCCTGGCAGCGACGTCCAGTTTGCCAAGGCGGGGTTGGACAAACGCCGCAAAGTCCTGCAGCGTCCGGGTCATTTGGGGCATATCCCAGTCCGTCCCCAGCAGCTTGTTCAGCGCCGACAGGGGATAGTAGAGGTGAAATGCCTCCTCCTGGTATCCCATCTTGATCTGTGCTTCTTTGACCAGTTCTGTGACGGCCTGTTCCAGCCGCTCGCAGGTTTCCATTGTTTCCATCTTACAGGTTCCTTTCTGTGGGCCGCGCCCGGCGCGGCGTTTTTGGTCAGTTTCTCCGGGGCGGCGATCATTGCCCCAGCAGGTAGGCTTGCAGCTCCAGCACCCAGGCCGGGCGGTAATCGCCTTTCAGCAGCAGCTCCCCGTTGCGGTACTCCGCCACCTCGACAAAGCCGTTGTAGTTGTCATAGAACACCGCCTCATCGCAGTAGGGCAGCACCTCCGCCACCGCCGCCCAACGGGACGCAAACCGGCGTTTGACCGTATCCACCGGAATATCGTGCCCGCCGTGGGCCACCCGGTTTTCAATGCGCTGGAGGCTCTCGTCCAGGCTGTCCAGCCCCACATAAAACAGCCGAATATAATACCCGGCGGCAGAGGCACGCTGCGCTGTGGCGAAGCCGTTCAGGGTCGTCTCCTGGGTGAAGCAGACGCCCTTTTCCAGGCAGTCCCGGATGCAGCGCACGGCGATTTTCCCGCCCTTCAGGTTGTCGCCGCCGGCCTTCGCCGCGGCGATTTTATCCACGTCGATGATGATACCCAGGTCTTTCCGCTGGCCTTTCAGGACGCCGGTCAGGGAGCTTTTCCCGGCGCCGTTGACGCCGCCAATGATGGTGAATGTTTTCATATTGTGTTCCTCCTGTTATCCGCGGGACAGGGAACGCCGCCTGATTCAGGAAACCGCATCATGCGCGCCCCGTTCCCTTCATCCTAGCAGAACAGAGGGCAGAAAGCAAGGGGAATTTACCCCGCAGGATAAGACAACCCCAGGCGCTGCATTACGAAAACCGTGACAACCGGCAACTTTTCCTTGACGAATTTTCGCTTGACTGTTATACTGGAAGGGGACAAACCAATGCGGCAAAAAAGTTGCACATTGTGGCATGTATCCCGGGGAAATTTTGTTAACAGGAGGGAATTAGTATGAAGCGTACCTGGAAACGGCTGACAGCTCTGCTGTTGGCGCTGGCCATGTGCCTGTCCATGTTATCCGTCAGCGCCTGGGCGGCAGAGCCAGGGGCAGACGCAGACGCCTCCCCCGCTTCGGAGGGCTCCGGAGCGGGAGAGGACGCCGCCATTGTGGGCAGCGGCGCCTGCGGAGAAAATGCGGCCTACACCCTGGATTCGGAGGGCCTTTTGACTGTCTCCGGCACCGGGGCCATTGACGAGGCCGCCTTTGAGTACAACACAGACATTGTCACCGTCATCATTGAGGACGGCATCACCTCCATCGGTTATGGCTCCTTCTATGGCTGCGAGGGCCTGACCGCTGTGACCATCCCAGACAGCGTCACCTTCATTGACGAGTGGGCCTTTGGCGACTGCACGAGCCTGACGGCTATGGACATCCCGTCCAGCGTCACCGCCATCAGCGGCTGCGTGTTCTATGGCTGTGCGGGCCTGATCGATGTGACCATCCCCGACGGCGTCACCGACATCGGCGACTATGCGTTCTATGAATGCATGAGCCTGACCGCTGTGACCATCCCCGCCAGCGTCACTGCCATCGGCTATGCCGCCTTCTATGACTGCGAGAGCCTGGCCGAGTTGACCATCCTGGACGGCGTTACCTCCATCGGCGAGTGGGCGTTCGGTTACTGCGCGAGCCTGACGGCTGTGACCATCCCGGACAGCGTCACCACCATCGGCGACGTCGCGTTCCGTGGCTGTACGAGCCTGACCGGCATGACGATTCCGGCCAGCGTCACCTCCATCGGCGAGGCGGCATTCTACGGCTGCGAGAGCCTGACCGACATCACGGTAGATGAGGAGAATAGTGTGTACTCCTCCCTGGACGGCGTGCTGTTTAATAAAGAGCAGACGGAGCTGGTCTGCTGCCCCAGCGGCAAGGCGGGGGAATACATCATTCCGGACAGCGTTACTTCCATCAGTGTGGTTGCGTTTGGCCGCTGCGCAAGCCTGACGGCTGTGACCATCCCCGCCAGCGTCACCGCCATCGGTGAGTATGCCTTTGAGGCCTGCGAGAGCATGACCGCCATCACGGTGGATGAGACAAACAGCGCCTTCTCCGCCCTGAACGGCGTACTGTTTAACAAAGATCAGACGGAACTGGTTTACTATCCCGGCGGCAAAACCGGGGCCTATACCGTCCCCGACACCGTCACCGCCATCGGCGGGGATGCGTTCTATGACTGCGCGGGCCTGACCGCTGTGACCATTCCCGACAGCGTCACCACCATTGGTGAGTGTGCGTTTGAAACCTGCGGGAACCTGGCCACCGTGACCCTTGGCAGCGGCGTCACCGCCATCGGCGACGGGGCGTTTTGTGAGTGTACAAGCCTGACCGACGTCTATTACGCCGGTTCCGAAAGCGACTGGGCGGCCATCGACATTGGCAGCGACAATGAGTGCCTGACCGAAGCCGCCATCCACTACGGTGCCGCCGACAGCGATGACCCCACCATCGTGGACAGCGGCACCTGCGGCGACGACGCCACCTACACTCTGGACGCGAACGGCGTTCTGACTGTCTCCGGCACCGGAGCCATTGACAGGGTTGCCTTTGAGGGCAACACGGACATTGTCACTGTGGTCATTGAGGACGGCATCACCTCCATCGGCAACTGGGCCTTCGGTGACTGCACGAGCCTGACCGCTGTGACCATCCCCGCCAGCGTTGCCTCCATCGGCTATGCCGCCTTCGCGTACTGCACGGGCCTGACGGATGTGACCATTTCGGACGGCGTCCTCTCCATCGGTGATTATGTGTTTTATGAATGTACGGGCCTGACCGCTGTGACTGTCCCCGCCAGCGTCACCGACATTGGCAGCTATGCCTTCGTGAACTGCACGGGCCTGACGACCATGATCATCCCGGCCAGCGTTACCTCCATTGGCGAAGGGGCATTCTTCGGCTGTAGAAGCCTGGCCGACATCACAGTGGACGAGGAAAACAGCGCTTACATCTCACTGGACGGTGTGCTGTTCAACAAGGAGCAAACGGAACTGATTTGCTATCCGGCAGGCAAAGCGGGGGCATACGTCATCCCTGACAGCGTCACCACCATCAGCATTGGCGCGTTTGGCTGCTGCACGGGCCTGACGGCTGTGACCATTCCGGACAGCGTCACCACCATTGGCGATTATGTGTTCTCGGAATGTACCGGCCTGACCGCTGTGACCATCCCCGCCAGCGTCACCACCATTGGCGATTATATCTTTTATTTCTGCACAAGCCTGACCGACATCACCGTGGATGGGGAAAACAGCGTGTATTCCTCGCTGAACGGTGTGCTGTTTAACAAAGACCAGACGGAACTGATCTGCTGCCCGGCAGGCAAGGCCGGGGAATACGTTGTCCCTGACAGCGTCACCACCATCGCCGGTTATGTGTTCTCGGAATGTACCGGCCTGACCGCTGTGACCATCCCCGCCAGCGTC
>JAJQBL010000006.1:39332-40145 GCA_021203325.1 Clostridiales bacterium
TTATGTGTTCTCGGAATGTACCGGCCTGACCGCTGTGACCATCCCCGCCAGCGTCACCTCCATCGGCGAGGGCGCCTTCGAGTCCTGCGACAGCCTGACCGACATCACGGTGGACGGGGAGAATACCGCTTACGCCTCCCTGGACGGTGTGCTGCTGAGCAAGAATCAGACGGAGCTGGTCTGCTATCCGGCAGGCAAAACCGGGGCCTATGCCGTCCCCGACACCGTCACCGCCATCGGCGACTATGCGTTCTATGATTGTTCCGGTCTGACCACCGTGGCCATTGGCAGCGGTGTCACCACCATCGGTGAGGGCGCGTTCTACGGCTGCGAGAGCCTGACGGATGTGTATTATGCCGGGTCTGAGGAGGACTGGGCGGCCATCGCCATCGGCAGCGACAACGAGTGCCTGACCGAAGCCGCCATCCACTATGGCACCACAATTCTGGACAGCGGCACCTGCGGCGACGGCCTGATCTGGACGCTGGACGCGGACGGCGTGCTGACTGTCTCCGGCACCGGAGCCATTGACGACGGAGCCTTTGCAGACAACACGGACATTGTCGCCGTGGTGATTGAGGACGGCATCACCGCCATCGGCGAGGCCGCGTTCTATGGCTGCGAGAGCCTGACCGCCGTGACCATTCCGGACAGAGTCACCGCCATCGGCGCTATGACGTTCTATGGCTGCACAAGTCTGACCGCCGTGACCATTCCCGACAGCGTCACCTCTGTCGGCGAGGCTGCGTTCGCCTACTGCGCGGGCCTGACCGCCGTGACCATCCCCGACAGCGTCACCACCATTGACGGCTG
>JAJQBL010000091.1 GCA_021203325.1 Clostridiales bacterium
CATTTTTGATGATTGCTATAATTATAAGTTTTCCCAGGCATAAAGTCAATCAGATGGGAGGAAATGTAAGAAAAGCTTAAGAATTTGATACATAAACCTTAAGAATTAGACGCTGAACAGGCAAGGCCGCCCATTGAAAAATCGATTCACTCAGGGAACCGCCGAATCAATGCAGCTGTAACCAAAGGGACGCCCCGGAAGGGGCGGCGCCCGCTGTTCCCGACGGAATCACAGGTTTTAGCCGGGCACGGTCGGAAACTGACAAAAGTCAAGAATTTCAGACTTATAAATCTGAAACTCTTGACTTTTCCTGACCTTTTACGGGTTCGAGCCGTCCGTCAGCCGCCGTTTTTCAGCCGCAGCTCGCCCATCAACTTCCAGGCGTAATCGCCGTAGGCCTGCTCGTCAGGGGAAAGGGCTTCGTAGGGGCGGACGCCGGGGTCCTGGCGGAGGGCCGGGTTTCGCACGGCCCCATAGGTCCAGTTGTGGTAGAGGTAGAAGCGGAGCCACCGCAGATGCTCGATTTTCCGGTATTCATCCAGGCGGGCGGGGTCCCGGATATTCTCACAGTAGACGGCGTAGGCCCGGGCCAGGGTGTCCGCGGTCAGCTCGGTCAGGGTCTCCTGCTCCAGCAAAATGCGCACCTTGACGAACAGGTGCTCTGACGCCGCGATTTTGGACTGCCGCAGGTTGTCGGTGAGATGGTCCCAATCCAGCGCGTTGCCCGGGTGGCTGCCGCGGTACAGGTTGTTCATGGAGACGGCCACCTGGTTCAGGGTGGTCCGGAGGACGTGCTCCGGCGTGTAGATATCCGAGATGACGCCGAAGTGGGGCACGTCCGGGATGGGGCGGCTGCTCCGCAGGTCGACCCGTCCCCGGATGAGGTAGTACCGGCGCAGATTCCAGAAAATGTTCCAGCCCTTCTGTTCGTCGTCGTCGCAGAGGATGATGCGGTCCGCTGCGGCCAGCACCTCATGGGCCCCGGCCCAGTCGTCGGTATGGAAAATCAGGGAATCCCGATCCTCGGCCTCCCGCTGCACGGAAAAGGCCGCCCCCAGCCGGTTGTGCATCTGTAAAAACCGCTCTGCATCCCCAAAAATGTGGTACGCCACATGATGCTCCGGCGAGAGCACGTTGGTGAGAATGGCATATTTCAGCAGCGCAATGCCGTAATGGCCAAAGCCGATCAGCACAATGCGCCGCTCCCGGCGCAGCAGCGGTTTTTGCCGCCAGTACTCCCTGGCGCAGCACTCGTAGCACTGGAAAAAATGGATGTTGCCGGACAGCGTATCCTCCCCGTTGACCGTTTTGGCGTACACCTCCACCGGCAGTTCGGAGATGTTGACTGCCCTGGCGTCCACGCCGATGGCGTTTTCCTGCATGAAAAAGACGTTGCACCTGCTCCCCCTGCCGCCCTTGAGCTGGGCAATGCGGGCCGGGGAGACGTTGGCAAACAGGCAGGGATAGTCCGGCGCCTCCTCCATCCTGTTCCGGCTTTGGCCGTAGATGATGACCGCCTGTTCGTCGCTCTGCAAAATCTGCCGGGCCAGTATGGTGGACTCGATACCGGTGTCCGCAAAATAGTACCAGTTTTTCCGCTTTTGGAAGGATAGCCGCAGCAGCGGGAACCCTTCGCTGGCCAGAAAGGAGATCAGTGCGCTGACCAGTGTGACCAAAATGCCGGTGGAGAGCAGCACAAACACGGTGCCGATGGCCCGGCCCATGGGCGTGACCGGCGTGATGTCTCCGTACCCCACTGTGGTCAGGGTGGCCACGGAATACCACAGGGCGTCAATAAAGGTGTCGATGGACGACGTCGGTTCGGGGGATTCTGCCCACATCAGCAGGAGCAGAAGGGAAATATAGATCAAAAACACCGCCAGGACGACAGCGGTAAGAAATCTGCGTCTGCGCTTCATGTTGCTCTCCTCTTTCAGCCGAAAACGATTTTCTGACAAAACCAGTATAGCTGATTCGCCGCCAAAACTCAATGCGGAATTTCCGTTTACGCAAAAAATCAGGAAAACTATGGGGACGGCCGCCGGAAGAACCATTCGGGAACGGAGAACACCCCGCCGGTCTTCACAAACCGGCGGGGGTGTTGGTATCCTGTTACAGCTCCAGCAGCGTCCAACCCTCCCGGCCCGCCTCCGTAAAGAGGCTGTCTGGCCCGATCATGCAGACGGAGCCACAGGCCGAAGCCTGCGCCAGGGGCTCCGCCAGGGCCAGAAGTCCGTCCTTCGTGGTCGCCAGCATCTCCCGGCGGCGCTGACAGCGGAGTTCGTGGGTCGTTCCCCGGAACCAGCCCTCGAAGATGGCCTGGGCCTTATCCGCCGGGGAGCGCTGGGGCTCGGTGGCGGCCACAGCGCCTATGATCAGCGGCTCCAGCTCCTCCGAACCGCTGCAGAAGGCGGAGAGGAACTCCGGCGCGGCCCGGTAGACCTTCAGAGAGCGCAGGCCGTTGGGGTCCCGGTAGGAGTGGAAGGTGACGGAGCCGTTCTCCCGGACCCGGAAGCCGGTGCCGTAGGCCCCGCCCTGGACCCGCACCTCGTTCCACAGGTACTGGTAGGACAGAATGGTGGACAGCACCTGGAGCCGGCCGAACCGCTCCTTCCCCACCTGGCCCAGGTCTGCGCCCAGGGCGGCGTAAGACACCTGAGAGGGGATGATGATCCCCTCCCGGCAGGGGGCGGAGCAGGGACAGGCCGCCGTCCGGGGCACAGCCTCCCCGGCGGGGAAGCCGCCAGCCAGCCCGGCCAGGTCGGCCTCCGACACCGGCCCGGCTACCCCCAGGGTCAGCCGCCGGGCGGTGAAGCACCGCTCAGACAGGGCGGAGAGCCGGGCCAGCAGGGAATCCTTCACGTTATCAAAGGCCCCCGCCGTCTCGTGGAGCCAGCGATAGCAGGTGTAGCCGCTCTCGGCCTCCCGGGCGGCCCCCTCCGCCGTCAGGTGGGACAGGGCGCGGAAGATGGCGAACTGGTTGCCGCTGGCAATGATGGACTGGCGGTAGCCGGTCTCCGCCTGGAGCAGAATTTCCCGGACGGGGTCGGCCTGGTCCAGATGGGTCTCCAGCAGCACCTCCCGAATGAGGCGGACGGCGTGGGGCACCTGCTCCTCCAGCACGCTGCAGGACACCACGAAGCAGGGGGTGCATACCCCGTCCTCCTCCGGGCGGGAGAACACGTCCAGCCCAAAGGTCAGCTTGCCCAGATGGGTTTTCAGCTCCTGCCGCAGCTGGGACGCAGTGTAATGGGTGGTGGGGAGGTTGCCCAGCAGGCGGCTCAGCAGCCGCAGGGGAGGCAGATCCTCCAGGGCGCAGTCCGTCAGGGCGAAATACAGGTCAAAGTACACCACGCCCTTGGCCAGGGAGGGATGGCGCAGCAGGGTGACGCCCTGGAGGGCATCCACCTCCGGCTCCAGCCGCTCCGGCTCCGGAGCCACCTCGCCCAGCTGCAAATGGGGCAGGGCGGCCAGGGTCTCCGGGCTGTCCGGGGTCTGCTGCCACCGCTCCAGGGCGGCGGTCCGGGCAATGACCTCGGCGCGCTGCCCCTCGTCCCAGCCTGCGGCGATGTCCGCCAGACGGCGCTGCTCCGCCTGCTGAATCTCCTCATTCAGGGTGGGGGAGGGCAGGGTGGTCAGCGTCACCAGATGGGCCTCGTCCAGCAGGGTCTCCCGGAGGAGCCGGGGGAAATAGTCCCCCTCCGCCTGCCGTTTCAGGGACGCGAAGGCGTCCCCTGTGGTCAGGTACAGGGCGGGGTCTCCGCCGTAGTTCCAGGATTTCATGGCGGTCAGCCCCAGAATCACTCCCTGGGGCTCATTCCGCTCCCGATACCGGAACTCCAGCCGGTTCAGGGAGGCCAGCAGCGCCTCCTTGTCCAGCCCGTTCCGGGCCAGTGGCTCCAGAGTCTCCCGGAGGACGGACTGAATCTCGCCGCAGAGGGCCTGCTCCGTGTTCTCCACCTGGAACAGCAGCCAGGGCTGGAGCATATGGTCGCACAGCTCCATCTGCACGTTCTGGCCCAGCCCCCGCTCCAGAATGGCCCGTTTCAGCGGGGCGTCGTTGGAGCCTGCCAGATAGTCGCACAGCACCTCCAGGGCGATCATCTTTTCCTTGTCCTGCCAGGAGCCCACCACCTTGCCCATGGTGAAGTAGGTCTTTTGGGCGGTGTCCTCGGTGGGGGCCACGCTGTAATAAGCTGTCGCCTCCCGCCGCTCCACCGGCGCCTGCCAGGTCAGGTCGAAGTCCATCTCCTGCCGCCGGTAGTGAGAGAGGTAGTCCCGGTCGATGACCTCCAGCACCCGCTCAATGGGCAGGTCGCCGTCCAGGAAAATTTTCGCGTTGGAGGGATGGTAATACCGTTTGTGGGTGGCCAGGAACTGCTGATAGCTCAGCTCCGGAATGTGCACCGGGTCGCCGCCGGACACAAAGCGGTAGCAGTTCGTGGGGAAGAGCATCCGGTTCATCTCGTTGGCAATCACTTCGTTCACCGAGGAGAAGGCCCCCTTCATCTCGTTGAACACCACGCCCTTGTAGGTGGGCTGGGCCTCGCCGTCGTGCAGCTCATAATGCCACCCCTCCTGCCGGAAGATGTCCGGGTTTTCGTAGATGGCGGGGCAGAACACCGCGTCCAGGTACACCATCATCAGGTGGAAGAAGTCCGTCTCGTTCCGGCTGGATACCGGGTACACCGTCTTATCCTGGAAGGTGGTGGCGTTCAGGAAGGTGTTCATGGAGGTTTTCAGCAGCTCCACAAAGGGCTCCTTGGCGGGGAAACGCCTCGACCCGCACAGCACCGAATGTTCCAGAATGTGGAATACGCCGGTGTCGTCCTCCGGCAGGGTCTGGAAGCCCACCATAAAGGTCTTGTTCTCCTCCCCCCGCCGGAGCCAGGCCAGCTGCGCCCCCGTTTGCTCATGCTCCAGCTGATAGAGGGTGCCCTCCAGCTCCTCCAAAGGCTGAATCTGCTTCACCCGGAAGCCGTGCAGCCGTTCACCACAGTTCATCGTAATTGCTCCTTTCGTGTTGGGGCGGGGCGGCAGGGCCCCGCCCATACGGTTCCTACTGCTGCATCAGTCAGCCCTGGAGACCAGCGTGCTCCGCTTCTTCCAAAGGCCGCTGATGTAGTACACAAAGACAGGGATGGCGGTGAGATAGGTGCCCATGCTGTAGCCCAGGAAGAAGCCCAGGGCCCCAAGGTCCAGCACGATGCCCAGCAGCCAGCAAAACAGCACCCGGCCTGCGAAGGCGTCCAGGAAGGCCGCCACCATGCTGAACTTCACGAAGCCCTGGGCGCTGACCAGGGCGTTGCAGGCGGGCATGAGGCACTTGCCCGGCAGCTCCACCACCAGGGCGAACATACACATCCCTGCGTAGACCAGCACCGCCTCGTCCTGGGTGAACATCCGGAAGCACAGCACCGGCGCCAGGGCGAACAGCACCCCGAACAGGGCGTTGACGATGGTGGAGAATAGCAGGCACCAGTTGACGGTCTGGCTGACCCGCTTCTGGTTGCCTGCCCCCAGGTTCTGGCCGATCATGCTGCTGGTGCCCAGCCCCAGACCCTGGGTCAGCACGGCGGGGACGTTCCGCAGCTTCTGGGCCACGCCGAAGGCGGCGCTGACGTCCACCCCCAGGGTGTTCACCATGCCGCTGACGAACAGGAAGCTGAACTGCACCGCCGCGCTCTGGATGGCCAGGGGGATGCCGATTTTGGTGATTTGCCCGGCGGTCTCCCCGTGGGGACGCATTTCCAGGATACGGAAGGGGAAGGGCAGCAGCCGGGGGTTGCGGTAGAGGTAGACCACGCTGAACACCACGCTGGCCAGCTGGCCCAGCACGGTGGCCAGGGCTGCCCCGGCCACGTTCCACCCCAGCACCGCCACGAACAGCAGGTCCAGGATGATGTTGAGGACGGAGGCAATGCAGACGAACAGCAGGGGATGCCGGCTGTCCCCCAGCCCACGGAAGATGGCGCTGAACATATTGTACAGGCCGGTGAAGATGGTGCCGCAGCCGCAGATGATGACATAGTACCGGGCCTGCTCGTAGGCCTCCGCCGGGGTGTTCAGGGCGGTGAGCAGCGTGTCGCACAGGGCGACGCTGAACACCCCCAGGGCGATGGAAAGGCCGATCACCAGGTAGACCAGGCTCTCCACGATCTGACGGATCTTGCCGGTATTCCCCGCGCCGAAGGACTGGGCGATCAGCACCTGGCCCGCCGTGGAGAAGCCCACGCAGATCATGGAGATCATCTGCATCAGCTGGCTGCCGTTGGAGACGGCGGAGAGGCCGCTGCTGCCCAGGCACTGGCCGACGATGACGGTGTCCGTGGTGGCGTACAGGGTTTGCAGCAGGGTGCTGACCATAAAGGGCAGGGAGAAGGTCAGCAGTCTGCTGGCCACAGGGCCGTGGAGCAGGTCGCTCCCCACGGCGGCGGTTTGGGTGGACGGGTTCAAGGCTTGCCTCTCTTTTCTTTGGGCGTCCAGCCGCTTCGGACGGCTGGACGCCAGGGTGGTTTCTTTCGTTTTATCGTTCGGCGGCGGTCAGAGGTTCCCTAATTGACCACCACATTCTCCTCCCCCAGCAGGGCTTTCAGCTCCCGCACCAGGGAGGTGTGAATCAGGCAGGGCTGGCGCTCCCGGACGCCGGTGTCCGTGTAGTAGAAGATCATACGGCCGGTGCCGGGGAACATGACCAGCATCTGATGGGCCTTTTTCGCCTCCGGCGTGTCCTGAGAAGGGAGGCGGAGCCAGATGCGCCGGGCGTTGGGCATCACGCCGGGCCGGACGGCCTCCCCCGTCTCCGGGGGCAGGTCGGGGCCTGTCTCCTGGGCCAGGGGGGAGATGGTGTCCACCAGCAGCTGGGGCGGCTTCTCGTCCCGGACGGACAACCGGCCCTCCGCCAGCACCGGCATCCCCACCGTCAGGTAGTTGCCCGACTGCTCCAGCACCCGGGCGAACACCAACAGCTCCATGGAGCCGGTGTCGTCCTCCAGGGTGACGTAGGCCATCATCTTGTTGGTCTTGGTGGTTTTCGTCCGGGAGACGGCCACAATGCCCGCCACCTTCACCCGCTGCTCGTCAAAGAAGGTGGTGGGGCCGTCCTCCTGGGCGAAGTCGGACAGGATGGGGCCGATGCGGGTGGTGGCCCGGCGCTTTACCACCTCCCGGTACTCGTCCATGGGGTGACCGGTGAGGTAGAGGCCGGTGGTCTCCCGCTCCATTGCCATCAGCTCCTGCCGGGAGAACTCCGGGATGTTGGGCAGGGGGGTCTCCGGCCGTTTGCTCCGGCCCCCGCTCATGCCGCCGAAGAGGTCGAACTGGCCCTCCAGATTCTGCTTCCGCTCCAAAGCAATGCCGTCCAGCACCTGGTTCATCACATTTAGGAGCTGGCTGCGCCTGGCCCCGAAGGAGTCGAAGGCCCCGCAGCGAATCAGGTTCTCCACGGTGCGGCGGTTCATATCGGTGCCGGAGGCCCGCTCGCAGAAGTCCTGGAAGCTCCGGAAGGGGCCGTTTTCCGCCCGCTCCCTGGTCATGGCCTCCACCACGCCCCGGCCCACCCCCTTCACGGCGGCCAGGCCGAAGCGGATGTTGTCGCCGGAGACGGAGAAGTCCGCGTCCGACTCGTTCACATCCGGGGGCAGCAGAGCGATGCCCATGTCCTTGCACTCGGCGATATACTCCGCCACCTTGGTGCTGGAGTCCAGCACGCTGGTCAGCAGGGCGGCCATATACTCCTGAGGGTAGTAATATTTGAACCAGGCGGTCTGGTAGGCCACGATGGCGTAGCAGACGGCGTGGGCCTTGTTGAAGGCGTAGTTGGCAAAGTCGTAAATTTCGTTGTAGATGGCCTGGGCGGTCTCCTCCGGGATGCCATTGGCGATACAGCCCTTGATGTTCCGGGCCGGGTCGCCGTAGATGAAGCTCTGGCGCTCCTGCTCGATCTGCTTGGCCTTCTTCTTGGAGATGGCCCGGCGCACCATGTCCGCGCCCCCCAGACTGTAGCCCGCCAGCTGCTGGAAAATCATCATCACCTGCTCCTGGTAGACGATGCAGCCGTAGGTGCCGGACAGAATCGGCTCCAGCATGGGGTGGCGGTAGGTCACCTTCTCCGGGTTCAGCTTGCACTGGATGAACCGGGGGATGGACTCCATGGGGCCGGGGCGGTACAGGGCCACAATGGCGGTCAAATCCTCAATGCTGGAGGCCTTCATCTGGACGCACACCCCGGTCATCCCGGCGGACTCCATCTGGAACACGCCGGAGGTGCGGCCCTCCTGGAGCATCCGGAACACCGCCGGGTCGTCCTCCGGGATGTTGTGGAGGTCGAAGTCGGGGACCTTTTTCCGAATCATCCGCTGGGCGTCGTCCAGCACCGTCAGGTTCCGCAGGCCCAGAAAGTCCATTTTCAGCAGGCCCAGCTCCTCCAGCGTGGTCATGACGTATTGGGTGACCACGCTCTCGTCGTTCTTCGCCAGGGGCACATAGTCGTACACCGGCAGGCGGGTGATGACCACCCCCGCCGCGTGCTTGCTGGCGTGGCGGGGCATCCCCTCGATGGCCTTGGAGGTTTCAATCAGCTCATGGACCCGTGGGTCATTGTCGTACAGCTCCTTCAGGGGCTTGGAGAGCTTTAACGCATCGTCCAGCGTCATGTGGAGGGCGTTGGGAATCTGCTTGGCGATCTGGTCCACGTCGCCGTAGCTCATGCCCATGACCCGGCCCACGTCCCGCACCACCCCCTTGGCCTGGAGGGTGCCGAAGGTGACGATTTGGGCCACATGGTCCGCGCCGTACTTGCGCTGCACGTAGTCAATGACCTCCTGGCGGCGGCGGTAGCAGAAGTCCATGTCGATATCCGGCATGGTGACCCGCTCCGGGTTCAGGAACCGTTCAAAGTACAGCCCGTACTGCATGGGGTCCACATCGGTGATGCCCATGCAGTAGGACACCATGGAGCCTGCAGCGGAGCCGCGGCCCGGTCCCACGGGGATGTCCACGCTTTTGGCATAGCCCACGAAGTCGGCCACGATGAGGAAGTAGTCCACAAAGCCCAGCTGCTGAATCATATCCATCTCGTACTGGAGACGCTGGGCGTAGCCCTCCGGGTTTGTGGGATACCGCTTCTCGAATCCCTCCCGGCACAGCTTGGCGAACAGGCTGGGGCCGTCATAGCCCTCCGGGTACTGAAATTCCGGCAGGTGGTAGTGGCCGAACTCAAAGGTGACATTGCACTGGTCGGCGATTTTCTGGGTGTTGGCGATGGCCTCCGGGAACTCCGGGAACAGCGCGGCCATCTCCGCCTCCGATTTCAGGTAGAACTGGTCGGACTCAAAGCGCATCCGGTCGGGGTCGTCCAGGGTCTTGCCCATCTGGACGCACATCAGCACGTCCTGGGCCCTGGCGTCCTTTTGCTCCAGATAGTGGGCGTCGTTGGTGGCCACCACCGGGATGCCCGTCTCCCCGTGGAGGCGGCGGATGCCGGCAATCACGTCCTGCTGCTCCGCAATGCCGTGGTCCTGCAATTCCAGGTAGTAGTTGCCCTCCCCCATGATGTCCAGCATGGTCAGGGCGTGGGCCTTGGCCCCCTCGTAGTCGTGGTTCACCAGCAGCCGGGGCAGCTCCCCCGCCAGGCAGGCGGACAGGGCGATGAGCCCCTGATGGTGCTCCCGCAGCAGATCCAGGTCGATGCGGGGCTTGCCGTAAAAGCCCTCCAGGTTGGCCTGAGACACCATATAGGACAGGTTCCGGTAGCCCTCATTGTCCCGGCACAGCAGAATCAGGTGGCGGCTGTCCCGGTCCAGGCCGGGGTCCCGGTCGAACCGGGTGCGGGGGGCTACATAGACCTCGCAGCCGATGATGGGCTTCACCCCGGCGGCGTTGCAGGCCCGGTAGAAGTCGATGACGCCGTACATGACGCCGTGGTCGGTGATGGCCACGGCGTTCTGGCCCAGCTCCTTCACCCGCTGGGGCAGGGACTGGATGCGGCAGACGCCGTCCAGGAGGGAAAATTCGGTGTGAACGTGTAGGTGGACAAGGGACATGGTGAGGCTCCCTCCTGTTCTGTCAATGTTGTCTATTTGAGAGGATTATTTTCCTTAGGCAAGGTTTGAGAAAGGAAACAAGTTTCTTCCCTCCGGGGGCCCCATTTCTCGCGCCGCCGAGAAATGGGGGAAAGAGGGCGG
>JAJQBL010000056.1 GCA_021203325.1 Clostridiales bacterium
CGGGGGTTGGCCTCGATGATATACACCGTGTCGTTATAGATGATGAACTGCACGTTGATGAGGCCGATGACCCCCAGGTGCTTGGCCAGATTTTTGGTGTGCTGCAAAATGGTCTGCTTGTGCTTTTCCTCCACGTGGAGGGGGGGATAGACGGCGATGGAGTCGCCGGAGTGGATGCCGGCCCGCTCCACATGCTCCATGATGCCGGGGATGAGGATGTCCTCCCCGTCGAAGACGCCGTCCACTTCCACCTCGCGGCCCATCAGGTACTTGTCCACCAGAATGGGATGCTCCTGAACGGTCATGCTGATGATGTTCATGAAGGAACGGATGTCCTCGTCCTTATAGGCAATCTCCATGCCCTGGCCGCCCAGCACATAGGAGGGGCGCACCAGCACGGGGTAGCCCACCTCGTTGGCGGCGGCCAGCGCCTGCTCGGTGGTGAACACGGTGCGGCCCTCGGCCCGGGGGATGCCGCACTTGCGCAGGATGACGTCAAACCGCTCCCGGTCCTCCGCCGCGTCCACGCCGTCGGCGTCAGTGCCCAGAATCTTCACCCCCATGTCGGTGAGGGCCTGGGCCAGCTTGATGGCGGTCTGGCCGCCGAACTGCACCACAGCCCCGTCGGGATGCTCCAGCTCCACCACATGCTCCACATCCTCGGCGGTCAGCGGCTCAAAGTACAGCCGATCGGCGATGTCGAAGTCGGTGGAGACGGTCTCCGGGTTGTTGTTGATGATGATGGTCTCGTAGCCCTGGCGTTTCAGCGCCCAGACGGAGTGGACGGAGCAGTAGTCAAACTCGATGCCCTGGCCGATGCGGATGGGGCCGGAGCCAAGCACCAGCACCTTCTTCCGGTCGGTGGGGATGGACTCGTTCTCGTCGTCATAGGTGGAGTAGTAATAGGGGGTCTGGGCCTCGAACTCCGCCGCGCAGGTGTCCACCATCTTGAAGGAGGGGTGGATGTTGTACAGCTTCCGGAGGTCCCGAATGTGGGTGCGGGTGGTGCCGGACAGCTCGGCGATCAGCGCGTCGCCGAAGCCCAGCTCCTTGGCCTGGCGGAGCACCTCCCGGCTGGGGACGCCCTTTTTCAGGGTGTTCTCCATGTCCACGATGTTGTTCAGGCGGTCCAGGAACCAGATGTCGATTTTGGTGATGTGGTTGATCTCCTCCGCGGAAATGCCCCGGCGGAGGGCCTCGGCGCAGACGAAGATGCGCTCATCGTCGATGACGTACAGCTTATCCCGGATCTCATCGGTGCGCATCCGGGCCAGCTTGGGCAGCTGGAGGGAGGAAACGTGCTGCTCCAGAGAGCGGATGGCCTTCATCAGCCCGGCCTCAAAGCTGTTGCCGATGGCCATGACCTCGCCGGTGGCCTTCATCTGGGTGCCCAGGGTGCGGCTGGCGGTGACGAACTTGTCAAAGGGCAGGCGGGGGAGCTTCAGCACGCAGTAATCCAGCGCCGGCTCAAAGCAGGCGGTGGTCTTACCGGTGACGGCGTTGGGGATCTCATCCAGAGTGTAGCCCAGGGCGATTTTGGCGGCTACTTTTGCGATGGGGTAGCCGGTGGCCTTGGAGGCCAAGGCGGAGGAGCGGCTGACACGGGGGTTGACCTCGATGACCGCATACTCGTAGGAGTCGGGGTTCAGGGCGAACTGGCAGTTGCAGCCGCCCTCGATCTCCAGGGCGGAGATGATGTCCAGGGCAGCGGTGCGGAGCATCTGATACTCCTTGTTGGCCAGGGTCTGGGTGGGGGCCACCACGATGGAGTCGCCGGTGTGGACGCCCACGGGGTCGATATTCTCCATGCCGCAGATGGTGATGACGTTTCCGGCGGAGTCCCGCATGACCTCGAACTCGATTTCCTTCCAGCCGGAGATGCACCGCTCAATGAGGCATTCGTGGACGCGGCTCAGGTTCAGGCCCCGGTCGCAGATCTCCCGGAGCATCACCTCGTCATAGGCGATGCCGCCGCCGGTGCCGCCCAGGGTGTAGGCGGGGCGGACAATGACCGGGTAGCCGATGGTGTTGGTGAAGTCCACGGCGGCCTGCACGTCATGGACCACCTCGGAGGTGACGCAGGGCTGACCGATGGACTCCATGGTGTCCTTAAAGCCCTGGCGGTCCTCCGCCTTGTGGATGGAGGCGGCGCTGGTGCCCAGCAGCCGGACGTTGAACTTGTCCAGCGTGCCGTCCTCGTACAGGTTCATGGCCAGGTTCAGCCCCACCTGACCGCCCAGGGTGGGCAGGACGGCGTCGGGGCGCTCCTTCTCGATGACCTCGGCCAGGGTGAAGCAGTTCAGCGGCTCAACGTAGACGTGGTCGGCCACGTCCTTGTCCGTCATGATGGTTGCGGGGTTGGAGTTCACCAGCACCACCTCAATGCCCTCCTCCTTCAGGGAGCGGCAGGCCTGGGTGCCCGCGTAGTCAAACTCGGCGGCCTGGCCGATGATGATGGGGCCGGAGCCGATGACCAATACCTTTTTTAAGCTCTTATCCAGCGGCATTTCAGTTCGCTCCTTCCTGCTCCGCTTTGGCGGCGGCGATCATGGCGTCAAACTCGTCAAAGAGATAGTCGGTGTCCACCGGGCCGGGGGAGGCCTCCGGGTGGAACTGGACGGTGAAGATGCGCTTGCCCTTGTAGCGCAGGCCCTCCACGGTGCCGTCGTTGACGTTGACGTGGCTGATTTCCGCCACATTGGGGTCGATGCTGTCCGATTTGATGACGTAGCCGTGGTTCTGGCTGGTGATGAAGCAGCGGCCCCGGGCCAAATCCTTCACCGGATGGTTGGCCCCCCGGTGGCCGAAGGGCATCTTCTCGCTCTTGGCGCCGGTGGCCAGGGCCATGAGCTGGTGGCCCAGGCAGATGGCGAAGATGGGCAGGTCGGAGTCGTACAGCTTCTTCACCTCGGCGATGATCTCGGTGCAGTCCGCCGGGTCGCCGGGGCCGTTGGACAGCATGACGGCGTCAAAGTTGCCGTTCAGCACGGTCTCTGCCGGGGTGTGGGCGGGGAACAGGGTGATGTCCATCCCGCGGGCGTTCAGCCGGCGGATCATGTTCAGCTTCTGGCCGAAGTCGTACATGGCCAGGCGATAGCCGTCCCCGGCGAAATGCTCCACATGGTCGGTGGAGGTCTTTTCCACGGTGCCGGACACCCGGTAGGCGCGAATCCGCTCCAGGCACTCCTCCACAGAAAAATGCTCCGCACAGGTGATCATGCCGTTCATAACGCCCTGATTGCGGAGAATCCGCGTGACAGCCCGGGTGTCGATGTCCTGGATACCGGTGATGTCATGCTCCTTTAAATAGTTGTTCAGCGTGTCCTCGCAGCGGAAGTTGCTCCCCCTGGTGGCCAGATGACGAATCAGGAACGCGTCCGCCCAAGGGCGGCGGCTCTCATTGTCCTCATGGTTCACGCCGTAGTTGCCGATCAGGGGATACGTCATGATAACGCCCTGGCCTGCATAGGAGGGGTCGGTCAGGATTTCCTGATAGCCCACCATGGAGGTGTTGAACACCATCTCACAGATGCAGTCCCTGGTGCTGCCGATGCTGCTGCCCACAAAGGTATCGCCGTTTTCCAGGATTAAGGTTGCCTTCATATCCCACATTCCACCTTTCTGATTTCTCATTCATCCGGAGAACACGCCGCAGGGCGGCGGACAACCCGGAGACTTGAAAAAACAGGAAGCGCCGCGCGTCACAATCCGTACACGCGTAGAACTTCCCTGTCGTCTTTCTTCGCTCTATTATGCCACAAAACGGAGTGGAATGCAACCAGAGAATTTTGCTTTTTTCGATTTCTCCAATCCTTCCAGGGAACTCCCCATATTTTCCGCCCCGCTGGACACAATAACCGGGAAGAGGAAGGGGGTGCGGCGTGTGGCAATCTGTATTCTGCGCACGGTGATTTTATATCTGCTGCTGGTGGTGAGTATGCGCCTCATGGGGAAGAAGCAGGTGGGGGAGCTGGAACCGGCGGAGCTGGTGCTGGCCATGGTGCTGTCCGACCTGGCCAGCGTCCCCATGCAGGACTTCGGCATCCCGCTGCTGTACGGGGTGCTGCCCATCCTCATCGTGGTGTGCCTGACCATGATGGTGTCGGTGCTGACCATGAAGAGCGTCCGGTTCCGGGGGCTGGTCTGTGGCACCCCCAGCGTCATCGTGGAGGACGGGGTCATCTGCCAGCGGGCCATGACAAAGAACCGCTTCACCGCCGACGAGCTGATGGAGGAGCTGCGGCTCCAGGGGGTCACCGACCTGAACACGGTGCGCTATGCCATTTTGGAAAACTCCGGCCAGGTGTCCGTCCTCCTGAAAGCCAGCGAGCAGCCTCCCACGGCCCGTCAGCTGGGGCTGTCGCCGGAGGAAAGCGGGCTGCCGGTGATGCTGGTCAGCGACGGCACCGTGCTGGAGGGCAACCTCCGCCGCCGGGGGCTGACCCGCTCCTGGCTGAACGCCCAGCTGGCGGCCTGGCACGTTGGCTTGAAGGACGTGTACCTGCTGACCATGGATCAGTCCGGCGGGCTGTACTTTGCCAGAAAGGGGGAGGGCTCTTGAAACGGTTCTGGGTCTGCGCAGGGCTGCTGCTGGCCCTGTTCGGGGGCGCATTGCTGAACATCCGGTATGTGGACACGGTGACAGGGCGCATCGCCGACGGGCTGAACCGGGCGGAGGAGGCGGTGGCCCAGGGGGACTGGGACACCGCCCGCGCCCTGACCGACCAGGCCAGGGAGGTGTGGGAGGGGAGCCAGCTCTGGCTCTCCGTCACCCTGAGCCTGTGCGACACCGACCAGGTCAGCACCGGCTTCCAGGAGGTGCAGGGCTTTTTGCAGTGGGAGGCCGGACCGGAGTATGACGGGGCCAACGGGACGCTGGTGGCCTATGTGGAGCATCTGGCGGAGACGGAGCGCATCACCGTCAGGAATCTGCTGTAGCCCGGAAAAAAGCCGCCCCTCTGCTCGTGCAGGGGGACGGTTTTTCTGTTCTTATTCCACCGTGACGGACTTGGCCAGGTTCCTGGGCTTATCCACATCCAGACCCTTGGCGCAGCTGACATAGTAGGCCAGCAGCTGCAGGGGGATGATGGCCAGAGAGGGCATAAAGAGGGGTTCCCGCTTGGGGACGTAGACGGTGAAGTCCGCCGTGTCCTCCACGGAGTAGTTGCCATAGTTGGTCAGGCCCATGACATAGGCACCCCGGCTCTTGACCTCCACCATGTTGCTGACCATCTTCTCGTACAGCTCCGGCTGGGTCAGCACGCTGATGACCAGCATATTGTTCTCCACCAGGCTGATGGCCCCGTGCTTCAGCTCCCCGGCGGCGTAGGCTTCGGAGTGGATATAGCTGACCTCCTTCAGCTTCAGGCTGCCCTCCAGGCTGACGGCGTAGTCGATGCCCCGGCCGATGAAGAAGATGTCCTGGGCACTGGCGTACTTGGAGGAGAACCATTGCAGCCGCTCCTTGTCCTCCAGGATTCGGCTGATGTCGTTGGGCAGCTTTTCCATCTCACTGATCAGGTAGCGGTACTTCTCCTCATCAATGGTGCCCTGGAGCTTGCCGAACTGGGTGGCCAGCAGATAGATGCAGGCCAGCTGGGCGCTGTAAGCCTTGGTGGTGGCCACGGAGATCTCCGGCCCCGCCCAGGTGTACATCACATGGTCCGCCTCCCGGGCGATGGAGCTGCCCACCACGTTGACGATGGCCAGCACCTGGCAGCCCAGGCTCTGGGCCTCCCGCATGGCGGCCAGGGTGTCCGCCGTCTCGCCGGACTGACTGATGACGATGACCATGGCGTTTTTCGCCAGCTTGGGCTTCCGGTACCGGAACTCAGAGGCCAGGTCGGTCTCCACGGAGATGTTGGTCAGCTCCTCGATCACATACTTGGCGGCCACCGCCACATGGTAGGCGCTGCCGCAGGCCACGATATAGAGCCGCTCCAGCTGCCGGATTTTCTCCTCGTCCAGATGCAGCTCGCTCAGGTCGATGTTGCCCGCCTCGTCAATGCGGGCGCTGATGGAGTCCTGGACGGCCTTGGGCTGCTCGTGGATCTCCTTCATCATGAAGTGCTCGTAGCCGCCCTTTTCCGCGGCCTCCGTATCCCACTCCACCACGGAGAGCTGCTTTTCCACCCGCTCGCCGTCGATGTCGTAGAACTCCGCCCCCGCCGGGGTCAGCCGCACCACCTCCTGATTGTCCGGATAGTAGACGTTGCGGCTGTATTTCAGGATGGCGGGCACATCGGAGGCGATGTAGTTCCCGTCCTCGGCCACGCCGACGATCAGCGGGCTGTCCTTCCGCACGGCGTAAATCGTGCCCGGCTCGTTCTGAACCAGAATCCCCAGGGTGTAGGAGCCCCGCATCCGGCGCATGGCCTTGGAGATGGAGCGCAGCATATTGCCGGTGCCGCTGCCGCTGCCGGTGTTGCCGCCTTTGTAGTAGTAGTCCAGCAGGTTGGCCACCACCTCGGTGTCCGTGCTGGAGACGAACCGGTAGCCGTGTTTGGTGAGGAAATCCTTGATTTCCTGATAATTCTCAATGATGCCGTTGTGGACGATGGTGATTTGCCGGTCCGCGGAGCACTGGGGATGGGCGTTGACGGTGGAGGGGTCGCCGTGGGTGGCCCAGCGGGTGTGGCCGATGCCGCAGCAGCCCGGCACCGCCAGACCGTTGTTGGTCATTTCCGACAGGATTTTCAGCCTGCCCTTGGTCTTGACCACCTCGATTTTTCCCTGATGCTCCACGGCGATGCCTGCGGAGTCATAGCCCCGATACTCCAGCTTGGACAGCCCGTCCAGCAAAATCGGCGCAGCGGCGCTGCTGCCTGTAAAACCTACAATACCACACATAAGTGTTCCCACCTTTAAGATTGCTTCATATTCCGGGGGTCGCGCCCGCCCGGGCCGGGACACGTCGCCGCATTCCCGTGTTATGCACCATCATACCACACTTTCGAAAAAACGAAAAGGGGGTTTTGCCCGTTTGAAGTGCCCTCTCTTTGGAAAAACCTCAGGCAAAGGCGCAGCCGCGCCCCTGCCTGAGGATGTGAGGGGAGAGAGCCGTCAGCTCTCAAAGCCGTTGGGGTTGTTCTTCTGCCAGCGCCAGGAGTCCTGGCACATTTCGGCCAGGCCCAGCTCCGCATGCCAGCCCAGCTCCTCCCCGGCCTTGGTGGGGTCGGAGTAGCAGGTGGCCAGGTCGCCGGCCCGGCGGCCCTTGATGACATAGGGGATCTCCACCTGGTTGACCTGGCTGAAGGTGTTCACCACGTCCAGCACGGAGTAGCCCACGCCGGTGCCCAGGTTGTAGACGGCCAGGCCGCACCGCCGGCCGATGGCGTCCAGGGCCTTCACATGGCCCTTGGCCAGGTCTACCACATGGATATAGTCCCGCACGCCGGTGCCGTCGGGGGTGTCATAGTCGTTGCCGTAGACGCTGAGCTGGGGCAGCTTGCCCACCGCCACCTGGGTGATGTAGGGCATCAGGTTGTTGGGGATGCCGTTGGGATTCTCCCCGATCAGGCCGCTCTTGTGGGCGCCGATGGGGTTGAAGTACCGTAGCAGTACCACGTTCCACTCCTTGTCGGCAAACTGCACGTCGGTGAGGATCTGCTCGATCATGCTCTTGGTCCAGCCGTAGGGGTTGGTTGGGGCGCCCTTGGGGCAGTGCTCCGTGATGGGGATCTCCGCCGGGGAGCCGTAGACGGTGGCGGAGGAGGAGAAGATCAGGTTCTTGCAGCCGTGGGCCCGCATGACATCCAGCAGCACCAGAGTGCCGGTCAGGTTGTTGTCATAGTATTCCAGGGGCTTGGCCACGCTCTCCCCCACGGCCTTCAGCCCGGCGAAGTGAATCACGCAGTCAAACCGGTTTTCCGCAAAGACCTGCTCCAGCCCATCCCGGTCCCGAAGGTCCACGGTGTACAGCCTGGGCTCGGTGCCGGTGATGACGCCCACCCGTTTCAGGCTTTCCGGGCTTGCGTTGACCAGGTTGTCTACCACCACAACGGTGTGGCCCTCCTGAATCAGTTCAACGGCGGTATGGCTTCCGATAAAGCCTGCGCCTCCGGTCAAAAGAATGTTCATGGGATTCGTTCCTCCTGCGAATTGATAGTTTCATTATACCATCTGAGCCGGGTCTGTCAATCAAAAAATCTCCGCGGCGGCGCGGAAAAACGGCGCCGTCCGGCGAAAAAACGGCTTCAGTTTGTTTTGCGCAAAACGCAGAGGAAGCCCCCTTGACAGAAGATTAAAATTGTAATATAATGCAGTTACGATGAGAGAAGTAGAATTGATCTTTGCGTATCTCACGGAAATCAGACTGTAACAAGGAGGGTTTTATCATGTTACCTGTCATTACCATTGCCCGCGAGTACGGCAGCGCAGGCCACAGCATTGGCGAAATGGTCGCCAAGGAATTGGGGATGCCGTTCTACGACAGCGCGATTCTGGACCATGTGGCGGAGCAAAGCGGCTTTACGAAGGACGTCATTGCGGAGCAGGGCGAGTATGTCAGCCAGCGCTCCAAGTTCTGGAGCGGTTTCTCCCTGACCGGCGGCCTCTATTTTGAGGACCCCCAGGACATGATCTATCGGCTGCAATGCAAGGCCATTCAGGACTTTGCGGCGGCGGAGCCTTGCGTCATCGTGGGCCGCTGCGCCGACTATGTGCTGAAGGGTACCTGCGATACGCTGAAGGTCTTTATCCACTCGGACTATCCCTACCGCATCAAGCGGATTCAGGAGGTCTATCACGAGAATCCCCCTGACCCCAAGAAGTATTTGCAGCAGCGGGACCGCAACCGTTCCACCTACTGCAAGTATTACACCGACCATGAGTGGGGCGACTTCCGCAACTACAACCTGGACCTGGACAGCGGCTATCTGGGCATCGACCAGTGCGTGTCCATCATCGTCAATGCCGCCCGGCAGCGGGACACCGCGCCGGAGCCCACCCTGCCGCCGGTGGACTGAGGAAACCATCACCGGGGCGGACTGCCCGCCCCGCCCTGACAAGGAGAGGGAGCGTCCTGCGGGAAAGCGGGGCGCTCCCTTTCGTGCGTGAAAGAGCGGATAGAACAGGCTGACAAATCGGAATCTGTCAGGAGGTCATTCATGGAAAAGAACTACAAAGTAGTCGGAAAGGCCGGGAATCTTGTCATAGATGAACCGGCGGAAGGAAAAAACCTGCGTATTTTTGCCCACATGAGATTTGCGGAATATGTGAAAAATGAAACCGGAACGGTATGCGGCGTAAAATTCCTGATAGACGAAGGGCATGGATACGGCTTTGACTATGGGGAACGGTTTGTCACACTCCACCCAGACGAGGAGCTTCAGTTTGAACATTCCTATACAGATACCAGTGACGGGACCTGGGATGACGGCTCCTTCACGGTGAGGGTTCGTCTGCTGGAAGGCGAATAGAGCGTACGGAAGTCTTACACAACCGCCAAAGGAGGGGCAGCCCCACGGGCTGCCCCTCCTCCTGCGTTCTCTGCAATGCCTGTATCAATAATTCTCCGCCCGGACCTCGAAATAGCTCTGGGGATGGGCGCAGACCGGGCACACCTGGGGGGCCTTCTTGCCCATGACCAGGTGGCCGCAGTTGCGGCACTCCCACATGGTCAGCTCGCCCTTGGCGAACACCTCCTGCATCTCCACGTTGTGGAGCAGGGCGCGGTAGCGCTCCTCGTGGTGCTTCTCCACCTCGCCCACCATGCGGAATTTGGCGGCCAGGACGGTGAAGCCCTCCTCCTCGGCCTCCTTGGCGAAGGTGGCGTACATGTCCGTCCACTCGTAGTTCTCGCCCTCGGCGGCGGACAGCAGGTTCTGGGCGGTGTCGCCCAGGCCGCCCAACTCCTTGAACCACATTTTGGCGTGTTCCTTCTCGTTCTCGGCGGTTTTCAGGAACAGGGCCGCGATCTGTTCGTAGCCCTCCTTCTTGGCGACGCTGGCGAAATAGGTGTACTTGTTGCGGGCTTCGCTCTCACCGGAGAAAGCGGTTCTCAGGTTGGCTTCGGTCTTGGTGCCTTTCAGTTCCATGGTTCAAATCTCCTTTTTCAATTA
>JAJQBL010000034.1 GCA_021203325.1 Clostridiales bacterium
CTACGTTGTACTCCTCAACTCAGGGTAGATTGTATCTTAAGTTGATGACATTGCCTTTCAGGGGAGGAAAAAACTGTGGGAACCACCACGTCATTTGCTCCCCTGAAAGGGGAGCTGGCTGGTCGCGAGGCCAGACTGAGGGGTGGGAACGCTGGGCATTTTCGCTACCAATAACTTTTCCTAAACAAAATAATTCCGTTAAGTTGATGACATTGTCCGGAAAGGGGAGGGGGACCGGCGACAGCCGGTGGAGGGGCGGAGTTGGCTGCGTGTCCCATCCCCTTTGCAGTATTTGCAGCAAATCCTGCAACAAACGCCGTCCAATCCCCCAAAACCCGCAAAAACGCAGCAGTTCCCCCTTGCGGAAATCGAACGAATGTTCTATAATTCAAACCAGAAACCGGCAAGGGAGGAATGCAATGAACAAATATGAGCCCTGGCTGACGGACAGCGGTCTGACGCTGCTCCGGGGCTGGGCGAGAGAGAACCTGACCGAAGAGGAGCTGGCCCGGCGGATGGACGTCACCGTGGGCACCCTGCGGACGTGGAAAAACCGCTTTCCGGCGCTGCGGGAGGCCCTGGAGCGGGGCGGCCAGGTGCTGGACTATGAAGTGGAGGAGGCCCTGCTGAAAAAGGCCCTGGGCTACGCCAGCACAGAGCGGAAGGTGGAGGTCAGCCCCAAGGGCGACCGGAAGGAGACGGAGACCGTCAAGCAGGTGGCCCCGGATGTCAGCGCTATCTCCCTGTGGCTGAAAAAGCGGAAGCCGGAGGTCTGGGGAGACGGCGGCGGCAAGGGGGCCGCCGCGGAGAACAACCTCTACGCCGCCCTGGACGTGGAAGGAGGCTGGGATGATCTACCGGAGCTTCAGCCGGAGGCAACTGCTGACCCTGACCTGGTGGCGGAGGACTGAGTTCGCCGGGTACGACGGCATCCTCTGCGATGGCAGCGTCCGCAGCGGCAAGACCATCAGCATGGCGGTGGGCTTCCTGCTGTGGAGCATGGAACGGTTTGACGGCGGGCAGTTCGCCCTGTGCGGGAAAACCGTGGAATCCCTCCGGCGGAACGTGACCAACCTGCTGCCCCAGTGGCTGGAGGGGCTCTTCCAGCTGGAGGAGCGGCGGAGCGAGAACCGAATCACAGTCACCGGAGGCGGCCACCGGAACACCTATTACCTCTTCGGCGGCAAGGACGAGAGCAGCTATGCCCAGATTCAGGGCATGACCCTGTACGGCGTGCTGCTGGACGAGGTGGCCCTGATGCCCCGCTCCTTCGTGGAGCAGGCTCTGGCCCGGTGCAGCGTGGAGGGGAGCAAGTTCTGGTTCAACTGCAACCCGGAGGGGCCGGAGCACTGGCTCTATCTGGAATGGGTGCGGCAGGCCAGGGCGCGGAACATCCTCTACCTCCACTTCACCATGGAGGACAACCCTTCCCTTTCCCCGGAGATCCGGGCGCGGTACGAGCGGCTGTACACCGGCGTATTCTACGACCGGTATGTCCGGGGGCTGTGGGTGGCGGCGGAGGGACTGGTCTACGACGGCTTCGACCCGGCCCGGCATATGCCGCAATCGCTGCCGGAGACCGCCGGGCGGTGCTACGTCAGCGTGGACTACGGCACCCGGAACCCCACCGTCTTTCTGCTGTGGCAGAAGGAGAAGGGGGGCGACCGCTGGTGCTGCCTGAAAGAATACTACTGGGACGGGCGGCAGCGGCAGCAGCAAAAGACAGACGGAGCATACGCGGAGGATTTGCTCCATTTTTTATCCGGCCTTTATCCCCAATCGGTGATTGTAGACCCATCTGCGGCCAGTTTTATCACCGAACTGCGGCAGCTCGGCCTGTCCGTCCAACAGGCGGACAACGCCGTAACGGACGGCATCCGCTGCGTCAGCGACCTGCTGCGGGAGGGGCGGCTGCTCTTTCACCCCGACTGCGTCTATACCAAACGGGAGTTCCGGGCCTACGTCTGGGACGAGGGGGCGGCGGCCCAGGGGGTGGACAGGCCGGTGAAGGACCACGACCACTGTATGGACGCGGTGCGGTACTTCGCCTATACCGTGGTGCGGCGGAACACAGCCCGGGTGGGCCGACGGCCCAGAGGGCTGTGACGCCGGAACAACAAGGAGGAACAAGCTATGATTTGTTATCTGGACAGGGACGAGGTCCCCGATCTGGAGGACATCGACCCCCAGGTGCTGCGGTACCTGGTGCGGAAGGCAGAGACGGCGGCCGGCCGATACCGCCGCCTTCAGGACTACTATCTGGGCCGTCACCCCAGCTTACAGGGGAAGCGGAGCCCGGACGAGGTGCGGGTGGCGGTGAACTACGCCAAGTATGTGGTGGACACCGCCCTGGGCTACTACCTGGGGGAGGAGGTCAAGTACGACCCCAACGCCAGGGCCAACGGAGACGGTCAGGCGGTGGACCTCTCCCCGGTGGAGCGGGCCTGTCACGTCCAGCGCATCGCCGAGATCGACCAGGAGATTGGCCGGGGCATGGGCATCTGGGGCGAGTGCCTGGAGCTGTGCTATGCTTCGGCGGACCGGGACCCCCTGCCCCGGAGCGCGAAAATCGACCCTGCCAACGGGATTCTGGTGTGCGACGCCTCGGTGGAGCACAACAAGCTCTTCGCCATCCTGTGGGACAGGCGGGAGACCACCGCCGGGGAGCGGTACTACAGCATCATGCTGCTCACTGACCGGACCGTGAAAACCTACCGCAGCACCTCGGTGGAGATGACCGCCTTCCGGCAGGTGGGGAAGACCCAGTATCACTGGTTCGGCGCTGTGCCGGTGATTGCCTACGAGAACAACGCCGACCGCCAGGGGGATTTTGAGCAGGTGCTCAGCCTCATCGACGCCTATGACGACCTGATGAGCAGCCGCCTCACCGACAAGCGGAAGTTCGTGGACGCCCTGCTGGTGTTCTTCGGCATGACCCTGCGGGAGGGGGACGAGGGCCGGCTGGCCAAGGAGAAGTTCCTGGACGGCGCGCCCCTGGACGCCAGGGCGGAGTACATCCAAAAGACCTTTGACGAGGCGAGCGTCCAGGTGCTGGCCGACGCCCTGGTGTGGGACATCCACAAGATGACCATGACGGTGGATATGTCCGACCAGCAGTTCGCGGGCAACAGCTCCGGCCAGGCGCTGAAGCTGAAGCTCCTGACCATGAACCTGCTGGTGAAGAACAAAATGCGCCGGATGGAGCGGGGCCTCAAGGAGCGGCTGGCCCTGTACAGCCACTACCTCACCATCAAGGGGGAGATGAAGCCGGTGGACGTGGACGATGTGGACGTGGTCTTTACCCTGAACACCCCCATCAATGAGGCGGAAATCGTCACCATGGTCACCAGCTTACAGGGCATCGTGGACGACCAGACCCTGCTGAGCCAGCTGTGGTTCATCCGCGACCCGGCGGAGGCCCTGCGGAACATCCGGGCCCAGCGGGCCCTGAAACAGGAGGAATGAACATGAAGGATGAGGAACTGACCCCGGTTGCCGCCAACCCGGAGGAGCAGGCCGGACCGTCTCCGGCAGAGACCGGGGCGGAACCGTCCCTGCAGGATATGGAGGCCCAGATCGCCCAGGCGCTGGCCCAGGCCAGGGAGGAATGGGCGGCGGAGGAGCAGCAGCGGCTGGAGGCGGCGGTGGCGGCAGAGCGGGTGCGCTGCGACGACCTGCTGCGGCAGAACGCCCTGGAGCGGCAGCTCCGGGAGGCGGGGCTGGACCCGGCCTTCGCCCCCTTTTTAAAGGACGGGCCGGAGGAGGACGATGCGGCCCGGCTGGCCCTGTTCGCCGGGCTGGTGCAGGGACAGATCACCGCCGCCCTGGCGGAGAAGCTCCGGGGTGGGGAGCCACCCCGGGCGCCGGAGCCGCCCCGGGGCTACGACCGGGACAGCCTGAAACGGATGAGCCCCAGAGAGATCAACGACCGCTGGGAGGACATCGTGGCCGCCCTGGGCAAAGAGGGCTGACAGCCCTGCAAACAAAAATTTCCGTACTATGACAGTAAGATTGGAGAGATTCTATGGCATTTAGCAACTTTATCCCTGAGGTGTGGAGCGCCCGGCTGCTGGAGCATCTGGACAGAGTCCACGTCTACGCCAACCTGATGAACCGGGACTATGAGGGGGACATCCGGGCCTACGGCGACACGGTACACATCAACCAGATCGGGGACATCACCATCTCCGACTACGACGGCACCGACATCGGTGACCCGGAGGAGCTGGACGGCGAGCAGCAGACCCTGACCATCGACCAGGCCAAGTACTTCAACTTCCAGATCAAGGACATCGACAACGCCCAGTCCAACCCCAAGCTCATCGACGCCGCCATGCAGCGGGCCAGCTGCGGCATGAACGACGTCATCGACCAGTATCTGGCCCGGCTGCTGGTGTCCGGCTGCCAGGCGGAGAATGTCCTCTACGATGACAGCAACGCCGTCACCCCCACCGAGGCGGACGCCTATGACTATCTGGTGGACCTGGGGGTGGCCCTCAGCGAGGCCAACGTGCCCAATCTGGGCCGCTGGGTGGTGATTCCCCCCTGGTTCCATGGGCTGCTGCTGAAGGACCCCCGCTTCGTGGGCAACGGCACCGGCTATAACCAGGCCATCCTCCAGGGCGGCATGGTGGGCGAGGCCGCAGGCTTTGAGATTCACCTGAGCAACAACGTCCCCAACACCGACGGCGCCAACTATAAGGTGCTGGCCGGCACCAACGCCGCCGGCGCCTATGCCGAGCAGCTGGTGGAGCTGGAGGCGTACCGCCTGCAAAACAACTTCTCCGACGCAGTGAAGGGCCTCCACGTCTACGGGGCCAAGGTGGTGCAGCCCGGCGCTCTGGCTGTGATGACCATCAACAAGGCGCAGGGGTGATGGCTATGACAGACGCAGTATTGGAATCCTGCCTGGACCGGCTCCAGCGGAAGCTGGGTCTGGAGGAGGCGGACGAGGATGAGCTGCTGCTCCTCCAGGACGAGGTGGAGGACGCGGAGCGGGAGGTGCTGACCTATCTGGGCTGTGAGACGCTGGAGAGCCGATTCCTGACCCAGGTGCTGGCCCTGGCCGCCCTGTACTACCGGAAGGATATGGCGGACAGCGGCGGTGAGCAGTCCTACAGCTACAGCGAGGGCCAGGTCAGCGAGAGCATCACCTACCTGACGGAGGCGGAGTACCGCAGCGGCGTGGCGGAGATTTTGGACACCCTGGCCCGGTACCGGGTGGTGTCATGCTGACGGGCCGGGGCACCCCCGGCGCCTGGCGGCAGGGCTTTCGCCTCTTCCGCCGCCGGGCCGGGGTGAACACCTATGGCGACACGGTGTACACCTACGACCTGTCCGCCCCCGACTTTACCGCCGAAGACGGCGGCGCCGACGGCCTGTGCTTCCAGAGCGTTCAGGCGTGGCAGTCCGCCGGAAAGACCTCCGGCGGGGCCTCCCTGCTGGACTCCGGCGAGACGCCGGGGGGCGCGGTGCAGGCGGTGCTGTACGGCAGCCTGACGGTGGCGCCCTTTGACCGCATCCTGCTGGCAAGCGGCCTCTACGAGGTGAAGGGGGTGCAGGTGTGGCCCGCCCACCGGCTGCTCCTGCTGGACCGCATCGCATCGGAAGCGGGGTGATGAAATGGCAGAGGCAAGCGCCCTGCTGGTGGACGGCAGGGCCCAGGTGCGGGCTGCGCTGGAGGGCATCGTCTCGGAGACGGCCTTTTCCGTCCGGCAGAGCTGGCCCAGAACGGAGAACGGCGGCGTCCTCATCACCTACGGGGAGTACAGCAACGTCTCCACCGATTGCAGCGTGGTGGACAGCGTCAGCTACCAGGTGGACATCTGGGCCTTTGACCGGGAGACGGTGGTGGCCCTCAGCGCCCTGGTGAATCAGGCCATGACGGCGCTGGGGCTAAAACGCACCTACAGCGGCCCCGACGGGGTCAGCGCCGCCGGGCTGGGGTATGAGCATAAGCAGTTCCGGTTTGGGCGGAAGGTGGATAAGCGGACGATGAGGCTGATTGATTAGGGGCTAACCCCTCCACCGGCTGCCGGTCCTCCTCCCCTTTCAGAGCAATGTCATCAACTTGAGGGGATGCTTTCCTTAGAGAAGGATAAATAAAGGATATAGGTGTTTGCCCTTGCCAGGGCGGGGCCTACTTTTCTTGCTCCGCCAAGAAAAGTAGCAAAAGAAGGCGGCTCAAGAGGGGGACCTGCGGCCCCCCTCTTGAGAATCTCCCCGTATCCAACTGGCAGCTCCGCCTTGTTCCTCAATCAGGTGGTCTGTCAGGCAACAGACGATGTGACTTGTTACGCACCAAAGCTGCCGCCGATGGCGGCTGGGGAATATCTCGGTTTTCCAACGTTCGTGCTGATCTGCTCTTTGTGCGGGTACGTTGCAGCTCTGAATCAACCTTCTACTTACCAAAAAACAACACAACCATGAAAATCCAGAAAGGAAGTAATAACCTATGGCAACACAGGGTTTTGCAAGCATCGGCATCGACGTGAGCGTCAACTCCGTCAGCCTGAACTATGTGCAGGACATCGGCGACATCGGAGGCACCCCCTCCGAGCTGGACGCCACCTGCCTGAAGGACACCATGAAGAAGCAGGTGCCCGGCGTCCAGGACGTGAAAACCTGGGAATGTACCTACCTCTTTGACAACAGCGCCGCAGATAGCGACTACCGGACGCTGAAGGCCCTCCAGACCGCGGGGAACGTGGTCCCCGTGGCGGTGACCTTCCCGGAGGGGACTGTCTTTTCCACCACCGGCTATGTGAACACTTACATCTCCGGCGCAAAGGTGGACGAGCTGGTGACGGCCAAGCTGGCGGTCAGCGTTCAGTCCGACTGGACGGTGACCAACCCCACCGCCTGACCCCGGCGGAATCACAGTGACTGAGGAGGGAACCAAGGCATGAAGAAGTCATTCAAGCTCCGGGTGGCGGGCCAGGACTACCGGCTGCGGCTGACCCTGGGGGGACAGAAGCGGCTGAAGGAGCGGTTCGCGGAGGAGACCCTGCAAACGGTGCTGTCCGCGGCGGGGGACGGCGAGTGTATGGCCGCCCTGCTGGGGGAGGCCCTGGACTGGGAGGGCAGCGGCAACCCCATCGCCGACGGCGAGGCATTCTACGACCTGCTGGTGGACTGCGGCTACGCCGGGCAGGCGGCCTTCGGCGGTCTGGCCTTTGACATCGCCGCCTGCTCCGGCCTCATCAGCGAGGGCCAGGCCCGGACGCTGAAAAAGACCCTGGCGGAGGCGGTGGACCGGGCCTTTCAGCAGGTGGAGGACGGCGTCCTCCCCCAGAGCGAGGGGCAGGATACGGAACAGCGCCCTATGACGGCGGCGAACTGACCATTCCCCGGCTGGAGCGGTTGGCCTGGGCCGCCGGGGTGTCCCCCCAGGACAGCGACAGCTGGTGCTGGGGGGAACTGGTCAGCGCCGTGGAGGGGATGCAGGAGCGGGAGCGGCTCCGGTGCAGGGGGCAGGCCCTCATTGCCCTGGGCCAGGCCCGGCTCACCGCCCACGCCCTTGGGGGCGGGCAGATGCCGGAGGTCTGGGAGGTGTTCCCCTTCTGGAGCGAGGAGGAGATTCGGGCCGCCCGCATTGAGAAGTACCGGCGGCGGATGGAGCGCCATGCCGCCGCCGGACACGGCCCGGCAAAAAAGATGGTGAGGAAGTGAAACAGAAATGATGGAAGAGGAACGGGTCAGCGCGCTGGGCAACAGCGCCAACGCCCTGAACAGTACCCTGGCGGAGACCCGGCGGCAGCTCCAGGCGGTGGGCGGTCAGGGCACCGCGGTACAGGTGAGCCTGAGCAAAAACCTGAGCGCCGTCACCGGCCAGCTGAACCGGCTGAAAAACACCCTGATTCCGGTGGCCAACGTGGGGTTGACGCTGTTTTCCAAACTGCTGAACCTGCTGCAGCCGGTGGCACAGGGGATGGCCAGCCTGGTGACCACCCTGTTCGGCAGCCAGTGGACGGGGGTCAGCAGCGGCCTGAGCAGCGCGGTCAAGACCACCAAGCAGGCCGCCTCCGCCACAAAGCAGCTGGCCTCCGCCCAGCGGGATCTGATGGGCTTTGACGAGATCCAGCGGCTCAGCAGCGACGGCTCCGGCAGCTCCTCCGGCTCCGGGGGCAGCAGCGCCACCACCTCCTCCGGCGGTAGCAGCGTCACCATTCCCGTGGAGACGTTGGCCTGGGCGGAGGAGCTGAAACAGGCGCTGGCGGACATCTGGTCGCCCTTTCAGGCGGCGTGGCAGAGCAAGGGGGAGGCGGTGCTCCAGAGCGCCAGCGCCATGCTCACCGCCCTGAAAAACACCGCCGCCCTGGTGGGCCAGACCTGGCTCGGCGTCTGGACCGGGGGCAGCGGCCAGCGCATCCTGGCGGGTGTGCTGGACGTGGCCGTCAACCTGTGCGGCACGGTGGAGAACCTGGCCACCCGGTTCGGGACGGCCTGGAGCAGCGCGGGGAACGGCACCCGCATCGTCCAAAGCCTGCTGGGCATGGCGGAGGATCTGGTGAACACGGCGGTTCAGGTGTCCGCCGCCACAAAGGACTGGGCGTCGGGGCTGAACCTGACCCCGGCGGTCAGCGGCTTCGCCACCCTGTTGGAGCATCTGCGCCCCCTGGCGTCGCTGCTGGAGGGGGCGCTGGCCTGGGGCTATGAAAACGTCCTGCTGCCCCTGGCCAAGTGGACCATCGAATCGGCGGTCCCCGCCGGGCTGAACCTGCTGTCCGGCGGGGCAGATGCGCTGACCGGGGCGCTGAACCTGCTCCAGCCCATCGCCCTGGCGGCGTGGGAGAACTTTTTGCAGCCGGTGGCCGCCTGGACGGGGGACGCCGCCGTCGGGCTGCTGACCGGCTTTGGCGACGCATTGAGCTGGTGCGGGCAGCAGCTCCAGACCGTGGCGGACATCCTGAACTCCAGCGCGGACTGGCAGACCAAGCTGACCCAAATCGGCGGCTATCTGGTGGACGGGCTGAAAACGGGCGTCACCAAGGGGCTGGCCGCCATCGGCACCTGGCTGTACAACAGCTTTGTCCAGCCCATTATCAGCAGCGTGAAGTCCCTCTTCGGGGTGTCCAGCCCCAGCACCGTCTTTCAGGAGATCGGCGTTTATCTGGTGCAGGGGCTGCAAAACGGCATGAAGAACACGCTGCAAACCCTGTGGAGCGGCCTGTCCGGCGCCTGGTCGGCGCTGACGGGGCACTTCACCGACATCGCGGTGGCCGTCACCGCTGCCGTCAAGACCACCTGGGCCGACCTGAAGGAGCGGTGGCAGAACCTGACCTCCAACATCAAGGACAAGACGGTCAGCTTCACCGCCAAGGTGACCACCACCGCCGCCAGCCTGTGGAAGAGCTTCAAATCCGGCTGGGCGAATAAGAGCCTGGGATTGAAGGTCACCTGGGTCACCTCGGGGCTGACCGCCCTGCAAAGCGCCGTCAGCTCCACCCTGTTCTCCGGCAAGGGGTGGCCCAAGCTGGCCTTTGCCGCCCGGGGCGGCGTCTTTGACAACCCCACCCTGACCATGCTGGGCGAGGCGGGCCGGGAGGCGGTGGTGCCTCTGGAGAACAACACCGGATGGATGGACGTGCTGGCCCGGCGGATCGCCGCCCAGGTCGGCACGGGGAACGCCTCCGGCGGGAACCAGGTGATCACGGTGCAGTGCGTCCTGGACGGAAAACTCGTGGCGGAAAACACCGTCCGTTATATCAACAGCGAAGCCCGGCGCACAGGGGTCAGCCCTGTGGCGGCCTACCTGTGACACACACCCGGCTTGCCGCCGGGAAGGACCGGGGAACCGGCGCGGCCTCTGCCGCGCCGGTTCTTTGTGCTGCTGCCCAGCATTTTCCCCGGAGAAAAGGAAAAAATGTAATGATTTGTTGCTTGTGTTCCGGCCCGCTTCAAGCTATAATAACTATAGCAACCATCAAAAAACGTGTCACACTTGACAGCGGGTGTATAACAGA
>JAJQBL010000051.1 GCA_021203325.1 Clostridiales bacterium
TGGTGGAGATGAGGGGAGTCGAACCCCTGTCCGAAAATGCCTCCTCTGGACCTTCTCCGGGCGCAGTCGCTTATTTACATTCCCTCACCGAATCGTGAACCGACACACTAGACGGCTTGGTAGCTTCATTTATGCATGGAGGCCGCAAAGCTTAAGCCCCGCACGTTCGCCACTAAAAGGCATCACCCAGCCCGGTTCGTGGCCCTCCCGGGATCGGCGTCCGCGCACAGTGGGCGGAGGTCGCAGAGCCTAATCAGGCCGCGACAGCAACGTAATTCTGATTATCGTTGTTCTTTAATTTATAGGTGCCCATTGGTAAGCGGCTGGGCGCCGCTGCCCGCTTATCCAGCCTCAACATCCCCGTCGAAACCGGTGCATCCCCATATGGTCCGCAGGCACGGGGCCTGCGGAAAAAGAGTTTTATTGCGTCTCAGCACTTCTCCGGCTCAGGATAGGTCACGCCGAAGGTGTCCACCGTGACCTTAGCCATCTTCTGCGTCTGACGGAGGCGGTCGCTCCAGTCGGTGCGCACGGAGGCAATCCGGTCTACCACGTCCATGCCCTCGATGACCTTGCCGAAGGCGGCATACTGCCCGTCCAGGTGGGGCGCGTCGGCGTGCATGATGAAGAACTGGCTGCCTGCGCTGTCCGGCACGGCGGTGCGGGCCATGGACAGCACCCCGCGGCTGTGCTTCAGGTCGTTCCGGAAGCCGTTGCTGGTGAACTCGCCCTTAATGCAGTAACCGGGGCCGCCTACGCCGGTGCCCTTGGGGTCGCCGCCCTGGAGCATGAAGCCCGCGATGACCCGGTGAAAGATGATGCCGTCATAAAAGCCCTTGTTCACCAGGGAGATGAAATTGTTCACCGTGTTGGGCGCCACCTCGGGATACAGCTCCGCCTTAATGACGCCGCCGTTCTCCATTTCGATGGTGACGATTGGATTCTGACTCATCGTGAAAACCTCCTTCGTGTTGCACTCAGCGGAACCGATTGGCCTTCATGGCCCGATCCATCTCCCGCTTCGTGTCCCATTCCGCCATGGCGGCCCGTTTATCGTACAGCTTCTTGCCCTTGGCCACCCCGATCTCCAGCTTCAATCTGGAGTTCTTGAAGTAAATGCTCAGCGGAATCAGCGCAAAGCCGTCCTGCTTCACCTGGGCGTAGAGCTTCGTGATCTCCCGCCGGTGGAGCAGCAGCTTCCGGGGGCGCATGGGGTCCTTGTTGAAAATATTGCCCTGCTCATAGGGGGAGACGTGCATCTGATAGACGTACATCTCGCCGTCCTTCACCTGACAGAAGGCGTCCTTCAGGTTGACGTGGCCGGCCCGGATGCTCTTCACTTCCGTACCCACCAGTTCGATGCCGGCTTCGTAGGTCTCCAGAATGAAATAGTCGTGGCGGGCCTTGCGGTTGGTGGCCACAATTTTGATGCCCTTCTTCTCCGGCACAGAACGTCCCCCTTTCTCTCAGCGTTTTACCATTTTATCGCTAATGGGCGGCCTTGTCAACGCCTTTTTGTCGTTTTTTGCAGGGAAAGGCGGCAAATCCCCCCTTTCCACCGCCGGATTCTCTTGACAAACGACGGGGCGCGTGCTATGATAAGAACAGGAAACAAGATTATAAAATGTTTTATTCAAATAAACCAATTCGTCTGACAGAGACAGGAGGGATCATCATGCCGTATGCAAACGTTCAGGAAAGGCTGCCGGTGCGGTACTGGCTCCGCCGGCTGCTGATTCTCCTTCTTCTGCTGCTGGCCGTCTATGATGTTTACAGCGTGTTCCACCGCGCCCAGGTCAGCGGCGGCGGCAGCGACGGATACCGCCTGACGGCGGAGCTGGCCGCCCTGGTGGGGTCGCCCTATGAGGGGGAAGTGCTGCTCTGTGAGACGGTGGACGGGGTGGAGGTGGCCGTGCTGGAGGACATGGAGTTCCAAATCAGCCAGCGGGCCTACCGCCCCTGGAACCATTCCATGCCCGCGGAGGACAGCGCGGGGGTGCCACTGTCCCGCGCCTCCTGGATCTCCGTCTACAGCTGTAAGGTGGTTTACACCCGCTACCGGACGGTGGACGGGGTACGGGAGGAAGGCTCCGAGACTCAGATGGTAGTGCTTTACAGGGGCTATGAGGACAACGACCTGAACTCCATCGCCGGGGCCGTGGTGACGGACAGCGCGGAGACCGTCACCTACAGCGACAGCGAGGAGAAATTCCTTGCCATTGCCGCCTCCGACGCGGCGGCGTAGCATAGTCCAGGACGCGCAGGCCCATGGCGGCGACAGGCTGCCTTGGGCCGTTTTGCGTTCTTTCCAATGATAAAGTCGATTTGACAGCTGAGGCGAATGTGGATATAATACAACCTGTGAAAACCTTTTTCAAAATGAGATGCGCCATGCATGGTTATCGTATGCACAAGGGATGGGAGGAATGATTCACTCCCGGCATTGTGGCTCTGCTGACGCAAATCCGCAAGTACAAAGGGGCCCCGCCTGTGGCACCTCCGGCTTTCCGGTGACGGCGGGGCTGCGGAAGTTGAGGGGGATGTTATGAGGGTGAAGTTAGGTGATGTGTGCAGCAAAGCATCATCGAATATTGTGCAAAAAGATTTAGACGGGCATCAAGGCGAGTATCCAATTTTTGGCGCAAGCGGTTTCATTAAATGCGTTGATTTTTACCAACAGGAAAAACCATACATCGCTGTGGTAAAAGACGGGGCAGGCGTTGGCCGCGTTATGAAGCTGCCCGCAAAATCTTCTGTCATTGGAACAATGCAATATATCATACCAAATGACAGAGTTGACATAGGCTATTTAGCTTATGCAATGGAATACATGAATTTGTCTAAATATTATACAGGTGCAACCATTCCGCACATTTATTTTAAGGATTACAGGAAGGAGCCGTTACCACTTCCACCGTTTGAAGAACAGCACAGATTTGCAGCTTTATTGGATAAGATAAGCAGTCTGATGGACAAACGTCGCCAACAGCTCGCCAAACTGGACGAACTGGTGAACGCCCGATTTGTTGAGATGTTTGGGGATGTAATTCAAAACAACAATAAGTGGAAATTATACAAGTTTTCAGATATAGCTATATCTCGTCTGGGAAAAATGCTAGATGCTAAGAAGCAAACTGGAAAATGTGCGTTTCCGTATCTGGCTAACTTTAATGTGCAATGGTTCCGATTTGACTTGGACAATTTGAATCAGATGGACTTCGATGAAGATGACCGGATTGAATTTGAATTGAAAGATGGAGATTTATTAGTCTGTGAAGGTGGCGAAATTGGAAGGTGTGCGGTGTGGCACAATGAACTCCAGCCTTGCTACTTTCAAAAGGCGTTGCATCGGGTTCGATGCAATCAAAATTTGGTGCATCCAGATTATTTGGCATGGTGGTTTAAATATAATTGTGACAATGGTGGCTTTTCTGCCATTGCTGGAGCAAAGGCAACTATTGCGCATTTACCAGGTGTAAAACTAAAGGAATTAAATGTTGCTATTCCACCTATCGAACTCCAAACCCAATTCGCCGCCTTCGTCCAATCCACCGACCAAATCAAATCCAACATCCAGTCCAGCCTGAACGAGCTGGAAACGCTGAAAAAATCCCTGATGCAGACCTATTTCGGGTGACCCGTGACCCCTCGGCCCGGCGGCCTACGCCCTGAACTGCCGCCGGGCCGTAGAGTACGCCGCCATTGAGGGCATCCACGCCAACGCTGCGGCGAAAGGGGCCGTTTTGCAATGCAAAGCCTGTGGAACCTTCACGCCGCTGTGGTTATTTTGTGTCTCCCCCCTGCGGGAAGCCCAGATGTGGGTTTCCTTCCCGTTCGGCGGAATCGGTTCCGTCACATTTGGCGGGGCGGCGCTGAGAAATTTCAAAAAACGTTTCTCTATTTTAAAAAGTGCTTTACTTTTCTGCCCTGCTGGGGTATAATGGAGCAAATATGAGTTTCACCCGGCCCAGAGAAAGGAGCAAGCCTATGAACGGACAAATGATCATTACTATCGGACGGGAATTCGGCAGCGGCGGCCACGAGATCGCGGAACGCATCGCCGCCCACTACGACATCCCCCTCTATGACAAACAGCTGATTCAGGAGGTGGCAGAGGGCGGCATGCTCAGCCCCTCCGTGGTGGCCCAGTTTGACGAAAAGCCCCTGAGCGTATTTGCCCGGCCCATGCCCGGCGACGGCGGCAACCTCTCCATGGAGCAGCAGATCGCCCTGCGCACCTTCACCTACCTGAATAAGCAGGCGAATGTGAACAAGATTTCCTTCGTGGTGGTGGGCCGCTGTGCAGAGAGTTTTCTGGTGGGCAACCCCGCCCTGACCAGAATCTTTGTGCTGGGCGATGAGGACGCGAAGCGGAAGCGCATCATGGAGAAGTACCAGCTGGACGGGCGGCAGGCCACCCTGAGGATGCGGCGGGAGGACAAGCTCCGCAAGAGCTATCACAACTTCTACTGCGAGAACAAGTGGGGGGGCAGCCGCACCTATGACCTGTGCATCAACTCCTCCCTGCTGGGGGTGGAAAAGACCGCGGAGGCCCTGATTCAGTTCCTGAATCTGCGCTACGCCTGAGAAATCCCAATTTCGTCAGCCACAGGCCAAAAACAGCGAGTCCGGCCCCGAATCGGGCCGGACTCGCTGTCATGCTGTTATGCGGTTTTCTGACGAAACTGTCTTATCCGTTGGCGTGGAGCTTTGCGGTGGAGGGCTCCTCCTTCTGCTTCAGCAGCTTCACGGTGTAGACGATCACAATGACCGAGATGATGAAGGTCAGGAAGTCAGAGGCCGGCATGGAGTACAGGATACCGGTCAGCCCGAAGAAGATGGGCAGCACGATGGGGAACAGCACACCGAACACCACCTCACGGACCAGGGACAGCAGGGTGGACAAAAACGCCTTGCCCAGGGACTGCAAATAGATGAAGGTGCCCTTGTTGACGGTGGCCAGAGGCATCAGGCAGAGGTAGGTGCGGAAGCTCTTCACCGCGAACTCGGTGTAGTAAGCGCTCTCGTTGGCGGCGCCGAAGAGGCCGATCAGCTGCTTCGGGAACAGCTCCACGATGACCAGGGCCACAGCGCCCACCAAAAACTCGGAAATCAGCAGCTTCTGGAACAGCTCCAGCGCCCGGTCCTTCCGGCCGGCCCCCACGTTGTAGCCCACGATGGGGATGCAGCCGGCGGCAATGCCGATGGCGATGGAGATGACGATCTGGAACACCTTCATAACGATGCCAATGACCGCCATGGGGATCTGTGCATACTCCTCCTGGCCGAAGATGGGGTCCAGCGCGCCGTACTTCTGAATCATGTTGTTGACGGCGGCCATGGACAGCACCATGGAGATCTGGGACAGCAGGCTGCAAACCCCCAGGGGGAGGTAACGCCGCATCAGGCTGGGATAGAAGCCGAAGCTGCTCTTCTCCAGCTTCACCGCCTTCATGTGGCACAGGTACCAGACAGAGAGGATAGCGGTGATGATCTGGCCGCCGATGGTGGCCAGGGCCGCGCCCATCATGCCCCATTTCAGCCCATAGATGCAGATGGGGTCAAAGACGATGTTGAAGGCCGCACCCACCAGAGTGGAGGCCATGGCGAACCTTGGGCTGCCGTCGGAGCGGATGATGGGGTTCATGGCCTGGCCGAACATATAGAAGGGGATGCCCATGGTGATGAAGGTGAAATACTCCTTGGACTGGGCGAAGGTCTCCTCATTGACCCGGCCGCCGAACAGGGTCAGAATCGGCTCCTGGAAAATGAAATATGCCGCGGTGAGCACCAGGCTGATAGCAATGCAGAGCAGCACGGAGCTGCCGATGCTGCGGTGGGCGTCCTTCTGCTTGTTGGAACCCAGGCAGATGCTGACATAGGCGCAGCAGCCGTCGCCGATCAGCACGGCCAGGGCCAGGGCCACGATGGTCAGCGGGTAAACCACCGTGTTGGCGGCGTTGCCGTAGGAACCGAGATAGTCCGCGTTGGCGATGAAAATCTGGTCCACAATGTTGTAGAGGGCGGCCACCAGAAGGGAGATGATGCAGGGGATGGCATACTTCCGCATCAGTCTGCCGATGGTTTCCGTCTCAAGGAATGTGTTGGACTTTTCTTCCATAATAAAATGAATACCTCCTGAACATACGGAAAACATCCGGTTTATTGGGATAACCAACCTGTTTTCCGAATTTAAAAATGGACAAACGAAAAACGAGCAGCGAAACGACTGGACTTACGCCGTTTCAGCTACTCGTTGATTGTATTTTATCATGCTTTGCAGTAAAATGCAAGTTTCATTCTGCACAAAGAGGGGGCGGCAGAAGACCGTTCATTTTGAACAAAACTGTGCGCCGGGGGCGAACACGTTATCGTTTGCCGATCGCCTCGCTGACGGCGGCGAACTGGGCCAGGCTCAGCTCCTCCCCCCGCACGTTCTCCCCCAGGCCGCAGGCGCGGAGAATATCCGCCAGCTCCTCCCTGGAGACCCGGTCCCGGAAGGCGGAGGAGAGGCCGTTCAGGAGCTTTTTCCGCCGCTGGGCGAAGGAGGCCCGGATCACCTGAAAGAGCAGCCCCTCATCCGTCACGGCCACAGGGGGTTCCTCCAGCAAGGTCATTCGCACCACCTGAGAGGTCACCTTGGGCGCGGGCAGGAAGCACTCCGGCTCCACCTCAAACAGCGGTTCACAATCCGCGTGGTACTGGCACAGCAGGGTGAAGGCCCCGTAGTCCCCGCTGCCGGGGGCGGCGCAGATGCGGCGGGCCACCTCCCGCTGAATCATCACGGTGACGGAGGCGAACAGCCCGGACTCCAGCAGCCGGGTCAGCACCGGCGTGGTGATGTTATAGGGCAAATTGGCGCAGACGATGGGGGTCAGGCCGCCGAAGTGCTCCGCCACCAGTGCCTGCAAATCCAGCTTCATGATGTCGCCGGGGATGACCTCCACATTGGGACAGTCCGCCAGGGTCTCCGCCAGAACGGGGAGGAGGGCGGCGTCCAGCTCCACCGCCACCACCTTGGCCCCGCAGCGGGCCAGCTGGACGGTGAGGGCGCCGATGCCGGGGCCGATCTCCAGCACGCCGGTGGTATCGTCCGCGCCGGAGGCCTCCGCAATGGCCTGGGGCACGGCGGGGTCAATGAGGAAGTTCTGCCCCATGGACTTGGAAAAGTGAAAGCCGTGGCGGGCCAGCAGGGGTTTGATTGTGTGGATGTCGCATAAATTCATGTGGGTCACTCCTGTTCTCCCGGTAGTATAACAGAAAATCGGGCAAAAGAAAAGCGCCTGTATGGCAATCACACAGGCGCTTTTTGAATTTCACGGAATCGGTCAGCTCAGCACATAGACGGTGCAGGTGCGGCGGCCGAAGGAGTAGCACTCGCTGAGGGTATTGAAATACAGGTCAATGGTGTAGCCCTTCACGGCGGAGCCGGTATCCCCCGCCACGGCCACGCCGTAGAGGAAGGAGCCGTCGCTGGACTGAATCAGCAGCTTCGTCCCCATGGGGAATACGGAGGTGTCCACAGCCACCACGCCCACCTGAGCGGTCCGGCCGGAGGCGGTTTTGGCCCCGGCGCTGGCGGTGTAGGCGGTGCAGGAGCAGGTGACGGTTCTGGACAGGTGATAGGTGGCGCCGGAGGCCAGGGTGATGGTGTTGGTCTGGTCGTCAATGTTGGTGATGTAGTTGCTGGACTGGCTCAGGCCGGTGGGGGCCTGGAAGTGGACCCGGGTGCCGTAAGCGACGATCTCCGTTTGCATATCATATGTATCCGTCTGGACCAGGGTGGTCACAGGCTCGCCGCCGTCGATGGACTTCTGCTCATAGGTGTAAACCGTCCTGCCGTCAACGCCCGCCTGAAGCACAGTGGTGGTGCCCCGGGCCAGGGTGGAATCGCAGATGGTGGTGCTGTCATAGGGGGTGGTGACTTCTTCGGTATAATAGGTGACGGTGACACGGTGAATGGTGACGGTGTCCCCGGCGGAAACGGTGGAGGAGGGGTCATGGGAGATGATGTCGTCCTCCCCCAGGGTGATATTCAGCTTTTCCAGCAGCGTTGCAACCGTGTCCCCGTCGGAGATCCGGGCGGTGACGGTGGCGCCGTCGCAGACGACGGTGGCATACTGTGCGTGGGTGATGGACAGCTGTACCGCGTTCTCCGTGGCGTCGGCCTCCACGAAGTCAGTGGCGGAGAGGTCCACGCCGGCCTCGGTCAGCACCTCGTCCACGCTGTCGGTATAGGTTTCCACCGTGACGGTGGACGCCTCGTCGGAAATTTCATAGACAGTTTTCGCCTTTGCGGAGTGATTGCACAGGAGCAAAAAGGACAGGCATACAGCGAGAATCATCAGCATCTTCAGCACACGGGCGGGGTGTAAGATTTTATGCGTCATACGAGCCTCCATGGTTCACATTTTGATGGCCGGTAACGAATTGTAACCGGCGATGACAAACTGCTAACATGGGATATTATAGCGTAAAACCCGGTAAAAGTCAATATTTTCTCAACAAAAAAGTGAAAAAATAATTTTGTCGGCCTAAAAGACGCTGAAAATAGTTCCAAAACCCGGAACGTGCGGGATAAAGGGAAACAAAAGTGTAACAAAATGTAACGGAAAAGACAGCCCCGCTCCGCGCAAAAACTCCGGCTTTCAGCCCTTCCGGCAGAAATTTTTCCGGCAGGCGGGGCTCAGGGCAGGGCCTGCCAGCCCTCCTGGAGGAGGCGGCAGGCGGCGGTCAGATGCTCCTCATCCATTCTGGCATAGCCCAGGATAAAGGTGGGGAGATAGGTCCCGGGCACCGGCCCGTCATAGCAGGCGGACACAGGATTGATGCGGATTCCGGCCTCTGCGGCGGCGGCGATGAGGTCGGATTCCCGCCTGCCGTTCTGGACGGTCAGCAGCAGATGAAGGCCGGCGTCCGCGCCGCTGAGCCGGCTGTAGGCGGTCAGGCCGGTCTCTTTCACTGCGGTGATCAGGGCGTCCCGGCGGAGCCGGTAGCGTTTCCGGGTGCGCCAGATGTGCCGCTCCAGGTGTCCGCGCTGCATGAACAGGGCCAGGCTGTACTGCTCGAAGGAGGGGACGGTGGAGGAGTAAAAGTACATCTCCTTCCGGTACCGCTCCGCCAGGAGCGGGGGCAGCACCATGTAGCTGATGCGCATGGAGGGAGAGAGGCTCTTGGTGAAGGTGTTCAGATAGATCACCCGCCCCGCCCGGTCCAGCCCCTGGAGGGCGGGGATGGGCCTGCCGGAGAAGCGGTACTCGCTGTCGTAATCGTCCTCGATGATGTAGCGCTCCGGGGCGGACTCCGCCCAGTGCAGCAGGGCATAGCGCCGGCTGATGGGCATGATGATGCCCAGGGGATAGTGGTGGGAGGGGGTCACATGAACCACGCTGGCGGCGGAGTCCTCCAGCCGCCCCACATCGATGCCCCCCTCGTCCATGGGGATGGGGAACACCGGCGCGCCGTTTTTCCGCAGAATTTGCGCCGTCTTCCGGTAGCCGGGGTCCTCCACGGCGTAGCCCTGCTCCCGGCCCAGCAGCTGCACCAGCAGGGACAGCAGCGTCTCCGACCCGGCCCCCACCACGATTTGGGAAGGCTGGACCCGGATGCCCCGGAACTGGTACAGGTGGCGGACGATGGCCTCCCGCAGCTCCGGCACCCCCTGAGGGTCTGTGGCGGAGAGGAGGGCGCTGTCCCGGCTGGACAGCACCTCGCGGGTCAGCTTCGCCCAGGTGGAGAAGGGGAACGCCTCCGCGTCCACCACGTTGGTGGCGAAGTCGTATTGGTACTGCGGGGCGGGGGCCGCCGGGGGCGCCGCCTTCGGCGTCGGTTCGGCGGGCAGGGACGGGCCGGGGGCGGCCCCCGGCTCCACAAAAAACCCCCCGCGGTCCACGCTGCGGAGGTAGCCCTCCCCCGTCAGCTGGCTGGAGG
>JAJQBL010000118.1 GCA_021203325.1 Clostridiales bacterium
GATGGAGGAAACAGGTGTTTGCCCTTGCCAGGGCGAGGCCTACTTTTCTCGATTCGTCGAGAAAAGTAGCAAAAGAGGACGACTTAAGAGGGAGGCCGGTGGCCCCCCTCTTAAGAATCTCCCCGTATCCCGTTGGCGGCTCCGCCTTGTTCCTCAATCAGGTGGTCTGTCAGGCAACAGACGAAGTGACTTGTTACGTGCCGAAGCTGCCGCCGATGGCGGCTGGGTACGATTGCCGCCCGTTCCGCTCCGCCGAAGGCGGGCGGAACGTGGCGTCAATTTTGTCGTCCTATGGTCGTGAAAATCTGACTGTAAGGCTACGTTGTACTCCTCAACTCAGGGTAGATTGTATCTTAAGTTGATGACATTGCCCTGAAAGGGGAGCTGGCTGGCCGCAAGGCCAGACTGAGGGGTGAGAACGCCTGGCATTTTCACTATAAGCAACTTCTTTCTAAAAGAAACAATTTCCTTAAGCTGATGACTTTGTCCGCCCCACCTCTCCATGTGCCCTCGACGGCCCTGCGCCATCGGGGGCCGCGTCTCAAGAAAGGGAATACACCATGGCTTCCAAAAAGCAGACGACAACTTCAAATTCCGCCGCCTCCGGCCGCAGGACGTCCGGCGGGAAGCAGTCCTCCACCGCCAAAAAGAGGACTTCCTCCGCCGCGAAGAAAGGCACCACGGCCAAAAAGACAACGTCAGCCTCTGCCGCCGCCGCCCGGCGCCGCAGTGTATGGATTTCCACGGCGGTGGGGGTGCTGCTCCTGCTGCTGGCGGTGTTCTCCCTTCTGAGCTGCTTCGGGGTGGACGCCATTCTGCTGGACTGGCTGGTCGCCCTGGAGGGCGGCCTGGTGGGCTATGCCTGGCTGCTGATGCCGCCGGTGCTGGCTGTCTGCGGCGTACTGCTGCTGCTCCCCCGCAGGCCCAAACGTCTGCCCCTGAAGCTGGCGCTGGTTCCTCTGGTGGCCGTCTGCATCAGCGCCATGATGCACACCTTCGCAGGCAGCATGGACCTTGGCTCCGGCCCCCTGGCCGTCCTGGCCCGGCTGTGGCAGACCGGCATGGCCCACACCTCCGGCGGCGTGCTGGGGGGCCTGCTGGCGGTGGGGCTGGTGAAGCTGGTCAGCCGCATCGGCTCGATTCTGATGCTGCTGCTGATGCTGTTTGTCTCCCTGCTGCTGCTGACCGACACCACCCCCGACCTCGTTTTCCAGAAGGCGGCGGCCATGGGTGCAAACCGGAAGGAGCGCCTGCGGGAGCAGCGGAGCAGCCGGGTGGAGCCGGAGGAACCCTCCCCGGAGGAGCCGCCCCTGGTTGACCCCGCCACCGGCGAGGTGGTGGAACCGTCTCCCTTCTCCCTGTTCCGGCGGAAGAAGGGGGATGCCATCGACGTTCCCATGGAGGATGCGGCGGACAACCCTCCCCCGCCGGAGGAAGCCCCCCCTGTCGCGCCGGAGCCGGAGCCGGAGCCGGAACCGCCCCAGCCCACACCGGCCCCTTCCAGGCGGAAAACCAGAAAGCCCCGTCCCCCCAGAGAGGAGGACACCTTCACCGAGGTTCCCCCGCAGCCTGTCCCGGATGAGGAGCTGTACCGCTATCCCCCTGTGGAGCTGCTGCAGGCGGCCAGCGGCACCAGCCGCGGCACCGCCCCGGAGGAACTGAATCAGACCCAGCTCCGCCTGTCAGACACCCTTCATTCCTTCGGCATCAGCGGCGAAATCGTGGGCCGCACCTGCGGCCCCTCTGTCACCCGCTTTGACCTGCTGCTGGACCAGGGGGTCAAGCTCAGCAAGGTCACCAATCTGGCGGGGGACCTGGCCCTGAGCCTGGGGGCGGTGAACGTGCGCATCGCCCCCGTCCCCGGGAAAAGCTCCGTGGTGGGCATCGAGGTGCCCAACCAGCGGGTGTCCCCCGTCCCCGTCCGGGAGGTGCTGGACAGCGAGGAATTTCGCAGCCATCCCTCCCATGTGGCCTTCGCCGTGGGCCGGGACATCGCCAACCGCAACATCGTGGGAGACATCGCCCGCCTGCCCCACCTGCTGATCGCCGGTACCACCGGCTCCGGCAAGAGCGTCTGCACCAATGCCCTCATCGTCTCCCTGCTGTACAAATCCTCCCCCAGGGACGTCCGGCTCATCATGGTGGACCCGAAGATGGTGGAGCTGGGGGTGTACAACGGCATCCCCCACCTGCTGATCCCCGTGGTCACCGACCCGAAAAAGGCCGCCGGCGCCCTGCAATGGGCAGTGTATGAGATGATGCGGCGGTATAAGGACTTCTCCGAGCAGCACGTCCGGGATTTGGAGTCCTACAACAAGCTGGCAGAGCACGCAGACAAAATTGAAGGGGCCGAAGGGGTAGAGCATAAGCCCCAAATCGTCATCGTCATTGACGAGCTGGCCGATTTGATGCTGGTGGCGGCCAAAGAGGTGGAGGAATCCATCTGCCGGGTGGCCCAGATGGGCCGCGCCGCAGGCATCCACCTGATTATCGCCACCCAGCGGCCCTCCACCGACGTCATCACCGGCCTGATGAAGGCCAACATCCCCAGCCGTATCGCCTTCGCGGTGGCCTCCTCGCTGGAGTCCCGCATCATCCTGGACCAGGTGGGGGCGGAAAAGCTGGTGGGCAAGGGCGATATGCTCTTCGCCCCCCTGGGCATCGGCAAGCCCATGCGGGTGCAGGGCTGCCTCGTCACCGAGGAGGAGGTCTCCGACGTGATTAAATTCATCAAGGAGAACTCCACCGCCAACTACGACGCGGACATTCTGGCCGAAGTGGAGCAGAACGCCAAGAACGCCGGCAAGGGCGGCAAGGGCGCCTCCGCCATGAACGTGGCCTTCCCCGACCTGACCGACGAGGATACCGCCGCCGGACAGCCCGACGGGGAACAGGGGGACGAGCTGCTGCCCCAGGCCGTAGACGTGGTGATGGAGACGGGGATGGCCTCCGTGTCCATGCTCCAGCGGCGGCTGAAGCTGGGTTACTCCCGTGCCGCCCGTCTGGTGGACCAGATGGAGGAGCGGGGGATTGTGGGCCCCTTTGAAGGCTCCAAGCCCCGGAAGGTGTTGATTACAAAAGAGCAGTGGCAGGAGCGGAAGCTCCAGGGCGGCCAGTTCACCGTTGACGACTATGCCGCAGCCAGAGTCATGAGTGAGGCCGCCGATGCGGAGAGCGGCCTGCCCCGCCCCGGCCAGGAGAAACCCATTGACGAATAGAGGAGGCATCTCTGTGAAAATTGCCCTTGTTCAAATGCCCGTCAGCGCCGATAAAACGGAGAACCTCTCTGTGGCGGCGAAGGCCGTCGCCGCCGCCGCAGGTCGGGGGGCAGAGCTGGTCCTGCTGCCGGAGATGTTCTGCTGCCCCTACGACACCGGCTGCTTTCCCGTCTACGGGGAACCGGCAGGCGGCCCGGTCTGGCAGGCCCTACGCCGGATGGCGGCGGAGAACCAAATTTATCTCGTAGGCGGCTCCATGCCGGAGCTGGAGGGCGGAAAGGTGTACAACACCTCCTTCGTCTTTTCCCCGGCGGGGGAGCAGGTCGCCCGCCACCGCAAGGCACACCTCTTTGACATCGACGTGACGGGGGGGCAGCGGTTCATGGAGTCCGACACCCTGTCCCCCGGCACGGGCTGCACCGTGTTTGACACCCCTTTTGGCCGCTTCGGCCTGTGCATCTGCTTCGACATCCGCTTCCCGGCCCTGGCCAGGGAGATGACGGAAGCGGGAGCCAGGGCCATCCTCGTCCCCGCCGCCTTCAACATGACCACCGGCCCCCTGCACTGGGAGCTGCTGCTCCGGGCCAGGGCGGTGGACAACCAGCTGTTCGTCGCCGCCTGCGCCCCCGCCAGGGACACAGAGGCTGGGTACGTCTCCTACGGCCACAGCCTGGTGGCCGACCCCTGGGGGCAGGTACTGGCCGACGGCGGGACGGAGGCCGGTATCCTCGCTGTGGAGCTGGACTTCGGGGCGGTGAACGCCGCCCGGCGGCAGATTCCCGTCCTGCCCCCACGGCTGCGGGCGCTTTAACCGGAACCGGACAGCGGCCCCCTGCCGAACCCGTGAGGTTTGGCGGGGGCCATATCATTTGACGGCGGAGCACCGCCGCCACCGTAAAATTGAAATTTCTCTGGCATATTGCGGCGGGCTGTGCTACAATAGAGTGAGCTATCGCTCTACACGCTGCCGACGGTTCCGCGCTGGCGATTTCACGAAAAGGAGGGCTGCTCAAAAATGGAACGCACCGTTTTCCGAATGCCGGGCCTTTGCCTGCCCCGGACTGAACTTCAACTGCAATCCACCCATTCTTTCACCATTTTCATAAGGAGTCCTTACTATGCCGATTCGTATACCTGATTCGCTGCCGGCCCGCGCCACCCTGGAGGGGGAAAATATTTTCGTCATGACGGAGTATCGCGCCATGCACCAGGATATTCGCCCCCTGAACCTGCTGCTGCTGAATCTGATGCCCACCAAAATCACCACGGAGACCCAGCTGCTGCGGAAGTTTGCCAACACACCGCTGCAAATCGAGGTGGAGCTGCTGCAAACGGCCAGCTATGTCCCCCAGCATGTGGACCAGGACCATCTGGCCACCTTCTACCGCACCTTTGACGAGGTGAAAGACCACTACTTTGACGGCATGATCATCACCGGCGCACCGGTGGAGAATCTGGACTTCTCCGATGTGGATTACTGGGATGAGCTCTGCAAAATCATGGAGTGGACCAAAACCCACGTCCACGCCACCCTCCACATCTGCTGGGGAGCCCAGGCCGGGCTGTACTACCACTTCGGGATTCAAAAATACTCCTATGACCGGAAGATGTTCGGCATTTTCCCCCACCGGGTCCTGCGGCCCCAGTCCCCCTGGTTCCGGGGGTTCGACGACGTGTTTTACGCCCCCCACTCCCGCTACACCTATGTCAAAAAGGAGGACGTGCTGGCCGTTCCTGAGCTGGAGCTGCTGGCGGAATCCGACCAGGCGGGCATCTTTGCCCTGAAAAGTTCGGACAACCGCCTGTTCTTCGTCATGGGCCACCCGGAATACGACCGGGACACCCTGCGGCTGGAGTACGAGCGGGACCTGGCCAAGGGGAAGGACATTCAGGTGCCCGCCAACTACTTCCCCCAGGACGACCCCACCCAAACCCCTGTGGTGAACTGGCGCAGCTCCGGCCAGCTGCTCTACACCAACTGGCTCAACTACTACGTCTACCAGACCACGCCCTACGACCTGAAGGAGATCAGCCGGAAGGGCGGGAAATAAAGCCCCAAATACAACACGGCCGGCAGCGCACGCTGCCGGCCGTGTTACGTTATATCCTTCTGATCAGCGCCCAGGCCCCCATCATCACCTCGCTGGGCACAAACTTCGCCGCGACCCGGTGGACGGAGCAGACCAGCCCCGGCGTAGAGACCGCCAGATGCAGCTTCCCGTCCCGCAGGGCCCGCCGCACCACGGCCTCCTCCCTGGAGGCCAGGGGGAAGTGGCGGATATAGGCGCTGTTCCGGGTCTGCTTCGCCCGGGCGATGAACTCGGTGTCCTTCACCCAGTAGGGGCACACCGCCGTCACGCTGACCCCCTTCCCCATCAGCTCCACCCGGAGGGCCCGGCTGTAGCGGTAGAGGAACGCCTTGGAGGCGGCGTACACCCCCAGATAGGGGAAGGGCTGGAATCCGGCGGTGGAGCAGATCTCCAGCACCATGCTCCCCCTGCCCATGTAGGGCAGGGCCAGCTGGGTCATGTCCACGGCGGCCCGGCAGTTCAGGTCGATCATATCATCGCAGTCCCGGAGGGTGATGTCGCTCCAGGCCCCGATCTTCCCGAACCCCGCCGCATTGACCAGGACCCGCACCTCCGGCCCCTCCGCCTTTAGCAGCCCGTCCAGCGTCCGGAAGGACGCCTGTTCCGTCAGGTCCAGCGGGATACAGCGCAGCGGCGTCTCCACCTGGGATTCCAGTTCCCTCAGCCGCTCCTCCCGGCGGGCGATGACCCAAATCTCATCCAGCGGCTCCCCCGCGCTGAGCTGGCGGACGAACTCCCGCCCCAGGCCGCTGGACGCTCCGGTGACAATTCCGATTTTCATGGTATAGCCTCCTGCTTTGGAATCGTTGTCCCCTATAGGATACCCCAAAATCGGAGGATGCGCAAGGAACTCTCATCAAAAACCGGGCAAAGCCGCTGCTTTGGGCTTATTCCGGCTTGACGGCGTCCAGTGACCGGTCTGTGTGTTCGCCCTTCTTCTGCCCCGCCAGGAACCAGCCCGCCGTCAGGGCGGTCAGGGGCGCGGCCAGCACCAGGCCGAAGGAGCCCACCAGGGTGTGCACAATCTCCGAGGTGACGTATTTATAGTTCAGCATATTGATGAGGGGCGTCCCCTGGGCCATGAACACCATCAGCAGGGCGATATAGCCCCCGGAGTAGGCCAGCAGCAGGGTGGTGGTCATGGTGCCCATGGCGGCCCTGCCCACCTGGATGCCGGAGCGGGCGGCCTCCCACCGGGACAGGTCGGGCCGCTTCTGCACCACCTCATTGACGGCGGCGGTGATGTCCACCGTCAGGTCCATCAGCGCACCAGAGGAGCCCACAAAGATGCTGGCCATGAAGATGCGGGTCAGGTTCAGATTCTCGTAGCCGCTGTAGAGCAGCGTCTCGGAAAACGACATCACCGCCCCCTGAATCTGGAAGGAGGACGTACACACGACCCCCAGCACACAGGTCAGCGCGATGCCCGCAAAGGCACCGGTGACGGCGGCCAGGCACCGGCGGTCAAAGCCGAACACCAGGGCAATGATCATCAGCGTCAGCCCTACGGTGATGGCGCCGCCGATGAGGATGGGGTCCATCCCCTTGAGGCAGCAGGGCACCAGCACCTTCCAGATGGCCAGCACCGACAGCAGAAAGGACAAGATGGCCCGCACCCCCGTCCATCCGGCGAACAGCACCAGGAACAGGAAGAAGGCCGCCAGCAGCAGGATCTCCAGATCCAGCCGGTAGTGGTCGATCATGCTGACCGACGCCACCTCGTCCCCGTCCAGGCTGACCAGCACCAGCGCCCGGTCGCCCTCCTCATAGATTTTATCCTGCTCCAGGGAGCCGCTGAGCAGGTTGGTGGCCCAATAGGTCTCCCCCTTGTGGCTGCCCCCCCCAGCAGCGTCACCTGGCAGCTCTGGTCGCCGGACTGCACCAGTCCGGTGTTGATGACGGTGGAGTTGTCCACCGCCACCACCCGGGCCGGCACCCGTTCGCCGCCGTCCCGGTAGGCCGCCCCCGCCTCCTCAAAGCCGGTGGGCACCAGCGCCAGGACGACAATCAGCACCGCGCACACGAGGATGGAGGCCCAGGTCTGCTTCTCTTTCCCTTTTGACATAGCTTGCAACCTTTCTGATTGTAACAAAGAGGGCTGCGGCCCCCTGGGATACCCGCCGCTTGGCGCAGCGGAAGCTGTATCTCGCAGGACGGAGGCCGCAGCCGGTGAATGGAGAATGTGTGTGTACTGCCCCTCAAATCAGGTCAGGTCGGTGAGGCCTAACAGGCTGATGAGCTTGTCGTGAATGTCGGTGTTGTCATAGGAGCCGGCGAAGGTCTCGGCGCCGACGCCCTGGGCGAACACTGCCGCAGGCAGGCCGGTGTGGGCGTAGGAGGAGAAGTTGATGCCGGACTTGTTGTTCAGCAGGTGGGTGACGGTGACGGAGAAGGGGGTGTAGGTGCCGTAGCTGATGTACTCACCCTCGGTCTGGACGGTGTTGCCCTCGGTGTCGGTGGCATAGCCGTCCATGGTCAGCTCATAGGCCTCCTCCAGCTGCTCCACCTCGTAGTCGGTCAGCACCAGGGTGTCGTTGTCATCCTCGGTGGCGTTCTCCGGCAGAATCAGGCCGAACAGCTCCTCCACGTCCGCCATGGCGGTGGTGAAGTCGGTGCCGTTTTCAATGTAGCCTTCCACATAGTCGGAGTCGTACTTGGCGAAGGAGATCTGCTGATCCTGGATGTTGTCCAGATAGGTGTCATAGTCCGTGCCCGCGAAGCCGATGGACAGGCCGCCGGTCTCATGGTCGCCGGTGACGATGATCAGCGTCTCGTCCGGGTGCTCCTCGGCGAAGTCAATCGCCACCTGCACCGCGTCCGCCAGGGCCAGCACGTCCTGCACCACGGTGCCCGCGTCGTTGGCGTGGCAGGCCCAGTCAATCTTGCCGCCTTCGCACATCAGGAAGAAGCCGCTGTCGTTCTCCAGCACCTCGATGCCCTTGGAGACGTAGTCCGCCAGGGACCACTCGTCGTCCTCACGGTCGATTTCGTAGCTCAGGGAGTCGCTGTCCGCCAGGTTTTCCGTGACGATGATGGTCTTGCCGTCCTCAGCGGTGACCTCCTCGGCCTCAGCCTGGGTGCGCACCACGTTGTAGCCCGCTTCCGCCGCCAGCTCGTACAGGTCGGTCTGCTCGCCGTCCGCGCCGGTGGTCTGGAGCAGGCCGCCGCCGGCGAAGTAGTCATAGCCGCTGTCGATCAGCTCCAGGCCGATTTCGTAGTAGTTGTTCCGGCTGGCCTGGTGGGCGTAGAAGGCCGCCGGGGTGGCGTGGTTCAGGTTGACGGAGGAGATGACGCCGATCTTGTAGTCCGTCTCATCCCGAAGCTGTTCGGCGACGGTGGTGTAGCTGACGGTCTTGGTCTCGTCCATGTTGATGACGCCGCTGTAGGTCTTGAAGCCGGAGGCGATGGACGTGGCGGTGGAGGCGGAGTCCGGGCAGAAGGAGCTGGAGTCGTAGGTGGTGGCACTGCCGGCATAGTCAAAGGACATGAAGTTCAGGGCCACGTTGCCGTCCAGAATGTCGTCGCTGCTGTCGTCCTCCAGGGCGCCCAGATAGGACGAGGCCAGCTGGAACTGGGAGTAGGTCATGCCGTCGCCGATGAACAGGAAAACGTACTTGGGGGTGACGGTGGTGGTTTCTGCCAGCTCTGCTGCGTCGCCTTCGCTGTCGCCGTCGGTCTCCTGGCCGGTGGTCTCCTCGTTGGTGGGTTCCTCGGTACTCTCAGGCTCTGAGGCGGACTGGGTGGCGCTTTCGCCGCTGTCGCTGTCCGTGTCGCCGGTGCCGGTGCTGCCGCAGCCGGTCAGGGGCATGGCCATCAGAGCAGCCGCCGCAATCAGGGCGGTCAGCCTCTTCCATGTGTTGTTTGCTTTCATAAATTTCTTGTTCCTCCTAATATTCTTTTCTGGAAAGGATTTATGTAAACCGGAGCGCCGCGTTTTTGCGGTGCTCCGGAGAATTGGCTCCGGCAGCGCCCTGCCGTTTCTTGCTTTTCATTATAGCGGCGGGGTGTAAAGTGTAAAACCACGGGGCGGTAAAATTTCGGTTATTTTTCGCAGGAATCCGTCTTTTTCCGGAATAAGTTCTGATTTTATCATAAATATCCCATATTATTTACATTTCGCCAAAAAAGCCTGTGTCCTTTTCTGAAAGAACACAGGCTTTTTTCATAGAAATGTAAAGGAATCGTTGCCCGGCTTTACTGCTCCAGGAACCTCCGGCGCAGCCGGGTCAGCAGCCTGCCGGCGGATTTTCCCGTTCGGGCGCTCTCCCGCTCCGGGGCCTGCATGGCCTCCTGCTGAAAGACCTCCTGACAGCTCCGGGGGGCTTCGCCGTCCTTTTTCCGATGGTAGACCCCGTCCGGCCCCATGACCCTGGCCTTCACGTTGTCCCGCTGTAGCTCGTCAATGATGTGGAAGAGCTTGGCCCTGGTCTGCCGGTCCAGCACCGGACAGGCCACCTCCACCCGGCGCTCGGTGTTCCGGGTCATAAAGTCCGCGGAGGCGATGTAGAGCCTGGCCGAATCCCCCCTGCCGAAGCAGTAGATACGGGTGTGCTCCAGGTAGCGCCCCACGATGGAGAACACCTGGATGTGGTCGGTCAGCCCCTCTACGCCGGGCAGCAGGCAGCAGATGCCCCGGATGTTCATCACCACCTCTACCCCCGCCTGGGAGGCCTGGGCCAGCTTGTCGATGAGTTTCCGGTCGGTGAGAGAGTTTAGCTTCAGGAAGATATAGCCATCCTTCCCCTTGGCCATCTCCTCGTCGATGCACGCCATGACCCGCTCCCGCAGGGCGAAGGGGGACACCAGCAGCCGGTCATACTTCCCGTTCAGGTTGGCGGTGGCCATGTTCTGGAACAGCAGGGCGGCGTCCTCGCCGATTTCCTGGTCGGCGGTCATCAGGCACAGGTCGGTGTACTGCTCCGCCGTCTTTTCGTTGTAGTTGCCGGTGCCCACCTGGGTGATGTACCGCACCTTGCCATGCTCCCGCCGGGTGATGAGGCAGACCTTGGAATGAACCTTAATGCCCTCGAAGCCGTAGAGGATGGTGCAGCCCGCCTCCTCCAGCCGCTCCGCCCACTGGATGTTGTTCTGCTCGTCAAAGCGGGCCCGCAGCTCCATCAGGACGGTGACGTGCTTGCCGTTCTCCGCCGCGGCGCAGAGGTATTCCGCCAGCCTGGCCCGGGCGGCCAGCCGGTAAATGGTGATTTTGATGGACAGGACGCTGGGGTCGGAGGCCGCCTCCGAGACCATCCGCAGGAAGGGCTCCATGGACTCGAAGGGGTAGAACAGCAGCACGTCCTGCCGCTCGATCTGGGGGATAATCTTCTCGTTTTTGTTCAGCATGGGGGTGAACTGCGGGGTGTAGGGCGGGTCGCAGAGTGCGGCGGCGCTCTCCTTGGGCAGCAGGCTCCCCAGCTTGAAGAGATACTCCAGGTGGATGGGAGATTTCACCCGGAACACCTGCTCCCTCGCCAGGGCCAGCCGCTGGCACAGGATACCCGTCAGCTTGTCCCCCTGGCCGCCCTGAATCTCCAGCCGCACCGGGGCAAGGCGGGTGCGCTTCTTCACCACCTTGCGCATATGCTGGCGGAAGTCCATGTCCACGTCATATGCCTCGTCCTCCGGGGTGATGTCGGCGTTGCGGGTGACGCAGATGACCGCCCGGTCAGTGATGGTGAACTGGTCAAAGACCTGCCCGGCGAACTCCAGCAGCACGTCCTCCGTCAGGATGTAGTGGACGCCCCGCTCCTCCAGCCGCAGGAAGGGCGGCAGGGCGTCGGGCACCGGCAGGATGCCCAGCAGCTCCTTCCCGTCCCCCTGCAAAATCAGGGCGATGGAAAGCCCCTTGTTGGGCAGGTGGGGGAAGGGGTGATGAATGTCCACGATCTGGGGGGACAGGATGGGCCGCACCTCGTTTTCAAACCAGGCCGTCACCTGCTTCTTCGCCTTGCCGTCCAGCTCCCCGAACTGGAGACGGCAGATATTGCAGGCCCGGCACCGGCCCTCCAGCTCGTCAATGACCTTGTCCCGCTGCTTATAGAGGGGGATCACCGCCCTGAAGATGTCCTGAAGCTGCTCCTGGGGGGTTCTCCCCGTCTTATTGTCGAAGTGGGTCTCCTTGATGAGGGTCATGTCGTAAAGGGCGCCCACCCGCACCATGAAGAATTCGTCCAGATTGCTGGCGAAGATGGCGGCGAACTTCAGCCGCTCCATCAGGGGAACGCTCTCGTCCCTGGCCTCCTCCAGCACCCGTTCGTTGAACCGCAGCCAGGAAAGCTCCCGGTCCTGGGTGTATCGTGTATCAATTTCTTTATTCATGCTCGTTCTCTCCTAACACGCGCGTGTGCAGATAGCCCTCCCGGACGCCGCAGGCGCTGACAGTGATCTCCGTGCCGCCGCACCGCTGACAGATGGTGTCCAGCACCAGCAGCCCCGGCACCAGGGTGTGTATCCGCTCCGGCGCGACTTTCAGCAGCGCCTGTATCATGTCCCGGTCCATCCGTTTGCACTGCTTCACCAGCTGCCGCAGCTCCTCGGCGGTCAGCACACGGCAGTCCGGCTGCCGGGTGAAGAAGTGGTTCGCCACCTTGCAGGCGGCCCGCACGGTGCCGCCCACCCCGCAGATATGGGCCGCAGGCCGCAGTGCCACGCCGGCCTTCCTCAGCTGTTCCTCCACCTCCCCCTGGATGGCCTTGCACTCCGCCTTGGTGGGGTGCAGCTGGGACACATAGCGGTTGAACAGGTTCAGCGACCCGATGGGCAGGCTGTAGGCCGACAGAATCGACCGGTCCTCATATTCCAGCAGCTCGGTGGAGCCGCCGCCCAAGTCCAGCATCAGCCCGCTGTCATGGGTGATGCCCAGCAGCGCCCCCCGGAAGGAGAGGGCGGCCTCCTCCTCACCGGAGAGCACGTCCACCCTCAGTCCGGTCTCCGCCAGAATCGCCGCCACCACATCCTCCGTGTTGGAGATGTTCCGCAGCGACGCCGTGGCGAACACATACATGGCCTCAATGCCCAGGTTGTCCAGCAGCGCCCGGTAGCTGGTTAAAACGTGACACACCACCTGGACGCCCTCCGCCGACAGCCTGCCCCCTTCCACATAGCTGGCCAGCCCCGCCATGACCTTCCGGTGCATCAGCAGATGGTTGCCCTCCGCCTCACAGCGGTAGAGGGACAGGCGAATGGTATTTGACCCTACATCAACGATTCCGCAAATCACAGGCGATTCCCGCCCCGACTGCAACTGGTTTGATTCATGCGTTTTGCGCTCCTATTACAGTATTTTTTTCTTTTTAAAGACCAGCAGGTAGACCGTCACCGCCACCACGCTGACCAGAATGATCACCGGATACCCGCCTTCCAGCTCCGGCATATTTTCAAAGTTCATGCCGTACCACCCGGTGATCAGGGTCAGGGGGAAGAAGATGGTGGAGATGATGGTCAGGAACTTCATGTTGTCGTTCTGCCTGGCATCCACCAGGGCCTGATAGGCGTCCCGCACCTGCTGGGCGTACTCCAGCAGATAGCTGGTGCGGTCCTTCAGCCGCTCCGCCCGGTCCGCGGCGGTGCCGAAGTATTTCAGCTGCTTCCGGGCAAAGTACCGGTCCTCATTCTCCTCCAGCTCCCGGGCCATGTCCGCCAGCTGGTCATAGTAGCTCCGCAGGGTCAGGAGCTGCTTCCGGACCGGCTGGAGGCGGCTCTGGAAGTGGTCGGAGACGCCCTTGGCCGTCTCATCCTCCATCTCCATCAGGACCCGCTCGTAGGATTCCAGAATTTCCGCATCCCGGGAGATGAACTCCGCGATGAAGTTGTAGAGGAACCGCTCCCGCGTCTCCCCCTGATGGATCTTTTTGGCCTGGATGCGGTTGATGAGGCGCTCGGCAAAGCCGCTGTTGTCGATCAGCACCACGAACCGCCGGGTGATGACGCAGGCCATCTGGTACCGGCTGCCCAAAATATCCAGCAGCCTTGGGATGGCAAAGGTGCCGTAGAGACACTCCTGCTGGCTCTCCACCTTGCAGAAGCAGATGTCGGACAGGGAGATGTCCAGCTCCGCGTGGATGTCCAGCGCCTCCAGCACCCCCCGGCACTCCTCCTCACTGGTGAGGATGGCGGCGGGGCCTTCCCCCTGGAGGACCTCCTCCATCGTTGTCTCCCGGAGCTGGCTGCCAAGCTGATAAATCATTGGCTCTCCGTCCCGATGAAGTAGGTGAAGCTCATCTGATTGGAGGCCACCTCCGCCAGGTTCACGCAGCTGTTGCCCATGCGGTCAATGCAGTGGAGAATCTCCATGAAGGGGACGGACAGCTTCTTCTTGCAGGTGCCCTTGTTCACCCGCTGCATATGCTGCTTCCGCATCTCAATGTCCAGATCCAGCACCGTCTCCTTCTGCTCCAGGCTCCGCTCCAGCGGCTCCAGAGAACCGCTGGACAGGGCCGTCATGGCGTCGGCGTACATGGTCTCGATATAGGTCAGGCTCTTCTCCAGGTCATCCATGGCCTCCGGGGAGTAGCTGTACTTCTTCTCCTTCCGCTCCTGGAGGGAATCCCCCAGCTCTACGGCCAGGCCGCCCATCCGTTCCACGTCGCTGAGGACGTACAGCAGCTGGGCCGTCTGGGACGCCTGCTGCTCCGTCAGCACGCCGGCGGAGAACAGCTCCGCCAGATACTCGTGAATCTCCACATGGAGGGAATCCAGCGCGTCGCCGTAGGTCCGGACCTCCTGCAGCAGGTCGTTGCTGCCGCTGCCCACGGCCTTCTTCACGTCCAGCAGCATGGTTTTCACCATCTCGCTGCAATGCAGCACCTCCTGGGCCACCAGCCGGAGGGCCGCCGCGGGCTGGGTCAGGATGTTTTTATCCAGGTAGCAGGGCTTGGACAGGTCCGCCAGCCCCTCTTTGCCGTCGGGGATGAGCCTGGTGACGATCTTCACCATCACCCCCAGCAGGAAGATCCAGATGATCGTCATGGTCAGGTTGAAGATGGTGTGGGCGTTGGCAATCTGGCGGGAGATGACGTCCACCTCCGCCCCCTTGGGGGAGATGTACTGGATGAAGGCCGCGTAGGGCTTCACGAACCAGATGAACAGCACCGCACCGGAGATGTTGAAAATGCTGTGGGCCACTGCCGTCCGCTTGGCGTCCCGGGACTGGCCCACGCAGGCCAGCAGGGCGGTGATGGTGGTGCCGATGTTATCGCCCAGCAGGATGGGAATAGCGCCCGCCAGGCCCAGGATGCTGGTGACGCCGTCGGCCCCGGCCTGAGAGGCGAAGTTTTGCAGCACGGCGATGGTGGCGCTGCTGCTCTGGACCACCAGGGTCATCAGGGTGCCCACGGCCACGCCCAGCACCGGGATGTCCGCCACCTGGGCGATCATGTTGGTGAACACCGGGCTGGAGGCCAGAGGCTTCATGACGTCGCCCATGGTCTCGATGCCCAGGAACAGCAGGCCGAAGGCGAACACCGTCCGTCCGATGTTCTTCACCTTCTCATTCTTGCTGATGAAGGACACGAAGAAGCCCCCGAACACGAACACATAGATATAGTCCGTGATTTTAAAGGCGATGATCTGTGCGGTGATGGTGGTGCCGATGTTGGCGCCGAAGATGATGGAGATGGCCTGGGGCAGCGTCATCAGCCCCGCGCTGACGAAGCCGATGGCCATGACGGTGGTGGCGCTGCTGCTCTGCAGCACCGCCGTCACCAGCGCGCCGGCCACCACGCCCATGAGCCGGTTCCGGGTCAGCAGGCCCAGAATCTGCTTCATCCGTTCCCCTGCCGCCTTCTGGAGGCACTCGCTCATCATGTTCATGCCGTAAATGAAGATGGCCAGCCCTCCAAAGAGGCCAAAGATAATTTCCAACGTGTCGTTCATCTCAGTCTTCCCTTTCTGTATTGATGGTATTCCAGTCCGCGATGGTTCCGGTGAAGAGGCCGTATAATTCCTCCAGGGTGACGGCGTCCAGGGGGTTCTCGTCGTTGACGATCACGGCGATGCCGTCCCGGGCGATGATTTCGCAGTCCAGCAGCTCCGCCTCGTAGTCCTTCAGCTCACGGGAGGCCATGCCGAAGTCACACCGGCCCTGCATGGCGTCGTTCAGGCCGGTGGTAGAGTCGGAGGCCGTCACCTCCACTGTGGCGTTGGGGTTCAGGGTCATGTACTCCTCCGCCAGCTCCTCCAGCAGGGGGGCGGCGGAGGTGGAGCCGTGGACGGTGATGGTGCCGGACTGCTTCCCGGAGAGGAAGGTGGTGCTGTCCGCCACCGTCACATAGCTTTGGGCCACAATGTCCTGCCCCTTCCCCAGCACATAGGTCAGGAAATCCTGCTCCAGCTCACTGAGGCTGCCGCTCCAGGCCAGGCAGAAGGGCCTGCTCAGGGGATAGCTGCCGCTCTTCACATTGCCCAGCGTGGCCTCCACGCCGTCCACCGCCAGGGTCTTTGCCCCGTCCAGGGCGTCCAGGGACCCCATGGAGACATAGCCCACCGCCGATGGGTCGGCCTCCACAGCGGCGATCACCGCCGAACCGTCCGTGACCACCAGGGCTGTGTCCACCGTGGCGTCGGCGCTCTCGCCGTCCGCGCTCTCGTCAAAGCCCACCAGCTCCGCAAAGGCGCTCCGGGTGCCGGAGCCCTCCTCTCTGGACACCACCTGAACCCCGCCCAGGGCCTCCAGACCGTCCACCGCCGTCAGGCTGTCCTCCGCCGCGCCGCAGCCGCTCAGCGTCAGCGCCACAGCCAGGAGCAGCAGAAGGATTCGTTTCCTGTTCCGCATGAAGTATTCTACCTCTCTTTTTTTAACTGATTGCAGTCGTTTGGTTCACAGCGGAAAGCTGTACAGCTTCATTGTACCGCCCATATGTAAGATTTGAAACCAAACGCCGGTAAAGTTCCGGTAAAATATGACAGGATTCATGCAAATTCCCGTTTGTGCAAGGGCAGGAGGGCAAAAAAATCGCCCATGAACCGGGATGCGGTTCATGGGCGGGGGGTTCCTGAGAGAAGGAACGCTAAAGGAACTGCGGTTTGCCTGACCGGCAGGCCATTCGCTCCTTAGACGAGGATGCTGGAAGGAAATAGCGCGTTTGCCCTTGCCAGGGCATGGCCTACTTTTCTTGCTCCGCCAAGAAAAGTAGCAAAAGAAGGCGGCTCAGGGGGGAGCTTCGGGGCCTCGCTCCCCCCTAAGAACCCCTCTCCTATCATCCTGGGGCTTCGCGTTGTCCAATCTATATGTGGTCTGTTCCGCTAGAGACGATGTAACTTGACAACTGGTGAGACTGCCGCCGATGGCGGCTGGCAGGGATTGCCGTTCCGCCCTGCCAAGGGCGGGCGGAACGAGCAATTTTATTGTCCTCTGGTCGCGGAAATCTGACTATAAGGGTACGTTTTTACTCCTAATGAAAAAAACAGTGGAGTATCACGCTTTCTCATCAGAGGTTGTTGCTTTACAGTTCAGTCCGATGTTATCTGTTGTTGGATTATAAAATTGACGCCATCGCCCTGGCGTGAAGGCAGACGGTTTCTACCCCATCCGCCGCAAAATGGCGTCCAGAAGGGCGTGGGCGGCCTCCTCCTTGGTCAGGAGGGGCAGCTCCTCCATGCTGTCGGGAGAGATCAGGGTGAGGATATTGGTGTCCCCGGCGAAGCCCGCCCCTGCCACCTTCACGTTGTTGGCGGCGATCAGATCCAGGTGCTTCTTTTCCAGCTTTTTCCGGCTGCTCGCCACCATGTCCCTGGTCTCCATGGAAAAGCCGCACAGGAACTGGCCGGGGCGCTTGTGGTCGCCCAGGTACTGCAAAATGTCCCGGGTGCGGGTCAGGGGGATGGAGAGGTCGCCGTCCCCCTTCTTCACCTTGTCCTCTGCCACGGTGGCGGGGCGGTAGTCCGCCACGGCGGCGGCCTTGATGATGATGTCCATCTCCCCGCTGCGGCCGGTGACGGCGTCGTACATCTCCGATGCGGAGCGGACGTTCACCACCTCCACATAGGGCGGTTTCGGCAGGTGCACCGGGCCGGAAACCAGCGTCACCTCCGCTCCTCTGGCGGAGGCGGCCTTCGCGATGGCGTAGCCCATCTTGCCGGAGGAGCGGTTGGTCAGGTAGCGGACGGGGTCGATGTCCTCCTGGGTAGGGCCTGCCGTCACCAGCACCCGCTTCCCCGTCATGTCCTTCTCATGGGACAGGGCGTGAAGACAGACCTGGAGCAGCTCCTCCGGCTCCGGCATCCGGCCCTTGCCCTCGGTGCCGCAGGCCAGGTGGCCGCTGGCCGGCTCCACAATCTCCCAACCGTAATGGCGGAGCTTCTCCAGGTTGTCCTGAGTCACCGGGTTTTCGTACATTCCGGTGTTCATGGCCGGGGCGGCGATCTTGGGGCAGCGGCAGGCCAGCACGGTGGTGGTCAGCATATCGTCCGCCAGACCATTGGCCAGCTTCGCCAGCACGTTGGCGGTGGCCGGGGCGATCAGCACCAGGTCGGCCTGGCTGGCCAGGGAGATGTGGCCCACCTGGTAGGAGAAGCTGCGGTCAAAGGTGTCCACTGCCACCCGATGGCCCGTCAGCCGCTCAAAGGTCAGGGGGGTGATGAACTCGGTGGCGTTTTTCGTCATCACCACCTGCACGTTGGCGTGCTGCTTCACCAGGGCGGAAGCCAGCATGGCGCTCTTGTAACAGGCAATGCCGCCGGTGACACCCAGGAGAATCGTTTTATCTTTCAGCATAGGGGTTCCCTCTTTTGCGGGGCCGCCGAATCCAATGCTCCGGCGGCCCGTGTGGCAATCTGTCGTTTTTTGTCAGTTTTGTCAGTCCTGCTCCGTCTGTTCCAGCAGGGCCACGGCCTGGGCCGCCATGCCGGAGCCGTCCCCGGTGAAGCCCAGATGCTCCTCTGTGGTGGCCTTGACGTTGACGCAGCCCTCCGCCACCTCCATGTGCCGGGCCAGCAGGGCCCGCATGGCGGGCAGATAGGGGGCCAGCTTCGGCCGCTGGGCCACGATGGTGGCGTCCACGTTGACCACCCGGTACCCGGCCTCCTTCAGCAGGGCCATGGTCCTGTCCAGCAGCACCACGCTGGAGATGTTCTCCAGGGCCGGGTCATTGTCCGGGAAGGCCTTGCCGATGTCCCCCAGTCCGGCCGCCCCCAGCAGGGCGTCCATGATGGCGTGAATCAGCACATCGGCGTCGGAGTGGCCCAGCAGGCCCTTTTCCCAGGGGATGTCCACGCCCCCCAGAATCAGCCTGCGGCCCTCCACCAGCCTGTGTACGTCATAGCCCTGGCCGATTCTCAATCCTGTTCCAGCCATTGTAAGATTGCCTCCCCTGTCGCCAAGTCAATGGGCGTTGTGATTTTGATATTCTCCCGGCTGCCTGTGGTCAGCGTGACCTTCATGCCCATGGCCTCCACGGCGGAGCAGTCGTCGGTCAGCGGTATCTTGTCCCGCAGGGCCCGCTCCAGTGCGCCGGTGATCAGTCCGTATTCAAAGACCTGAGGGGTCTGCACCGCGAACAGCGTCTCCCGGTCCGGGGTGCTGTCCACCAGGCCGTTATGGGCCACCTTGACGGTGTCCACCACCGGCACCGCCGGGGCGGCGGCGTTGGTGCGCTCCGCCGCGTGGATGACCTCCTCCAGCAGTTCCCTGGTGACGAAGGGCCGGGCGCCGTCGTGGATGGCCGCCAAGTCCGCCTCTTTGGACACCTCCGCCAGCCCCAGCCGGACGGACTCCGCCCGGCTGTCGCCCCCCTTCACCACCGTTTTCACCTTGTTCAGGCCATGCTGTTTGACCAGGCCGCTGATGGGGACGATCAAATCTTCCCGGGTGACGACGATGATCTCGTCGATCAGGTCGAAGTCGTTCAGCGCCCCCAGGGTCCGAACGATCACCGGGACGCCGCCCAGCTCCGCCAGAATCTTATCCACGCCCTCCATGCGCCGGGCGCTGCCCGCCGCCGGCACCACCGCGGCGCAGTAGGGCCGTTCCTGCTTTGCCTTGCCTTTCAGCCAGGAAAAGAATTTTTCCATACCTTTTCACCCTTCCCGTGGTATGCACGCTGCAATCATTTGTTCCAGTATACCAGCTTCTTCCACCTTTGACAAGGCGGATTTTTGCAGGAACGGAACGACACGGAACACATGACAAAAAAGACAAAAAGCCGCCGCACGAAACAAGCTCGTGCGGCGGCTCCTTACGCGGTCAGTTCAGCCGAAGAGGGAACTCAGTCCTCATCGTCATAATCGTCCTCCGCGGCGCGCAGGGCGGCACGGCGGGACAGGGAAACCTTCTTGGTCTCCTCATTGATGTCGGTGATCTTGACCTCCACGATCTGGCCCTCAGACAGCTCGTCCTCAGGCTTCTCCACCCGATGGTCGGCAATCTGGGAGATGTGAATCAGGCCGTCCACACCGGGCACGATCTCGGCAAAGGCGCCGAAGCTCATCAGCTTGACCACCTTCACGCTGACGATGTCGCCCACGGCGCAGGTGTCCATGAAGTTCTGCCAAGGGGAGACAGTGCGGTCCTTCACGCCCAGGGAAATCTTCTTCCGCTCCGGGTCGTACTTGATGACGTACACATCCAGGGTGTCGCCCACGGAGACCACCTCAGAGGGGTGCTTGATCCGGGACCAGGACAGCTCAGAAATGTGAACCATGCCGTCCACGCCGCCGATGTCCACGAAGGCGCCATAGGACGTCAGGCTCTTCACGGTGCCGGTGTAGTGCTTATCCACCTCGATGTTGTCCCAGATGGCCTGGGCCTTGGCTGCCCGCTCCTCAGCGGCTACGCTGCGGATGGAGCCCACCGCGCGGCGGCGGCCACGGTTGACCTCGGTGATGTGCATGCGGGCAGTGGTGCCCACCAGGCTGTCCATGGGCTCATTGCGGCGCAGACCGGTCTGGGAGGCGGGTATGAACACGCGGATGCCCTTGACGTTGGCAACAACGCCGCCCTTGTTCTCCTCCTTGATATAGCCCTCGACCACAGTCTTATTGGCCTGAGCCTCTTCGATCATCTCCCAGTTCCGGTTGGCGTCCAGCTTCTTCTTGGACAGGGTGACGATGCCGTCCTGATCGTTGACCCGCTGCACGACGCACTCCAGCTGGTCGCCAATCTTGACAGCCTCAGACATCTTGACGGAAGGATCATCGGAAAACTCCGTTTCAGAGATATAACCGGTATGCTTGGTACCCAGCTCCACCTGGAGCTCGGTCGGTGTGATATTCACAACGGTACAGGTGACCTTATCCCCTGTATTTAAAGTTTTGATCGACTTCTCCAGCATCTCTTTGAAGGATTCTTCGATCTCCATGATTTCTTCGCTCATTTTGTTTTTGACCTCCTTTATTATCCACCCGGGCGTGGATGCGCCCGCAGTGATACCAACACAAGCCGTGCCCTTCAATAAGTGCTCCGGCAAATCAGCAGCCTGCTCAATCCAAACCACATTATTGCATTCCGCCTCGCAAAGCTCTGCCAGATGCCGGGTGTTGGAGCTCTCATGGTCTCCAATCACAACCATGGCATCGCATTCCTTTGCAAGGCTGACCGCCTCCGCCTGTCTATGGTATGTCGCACCACACATTGTATCAAATATCTCGGCATTTGTACATAGTTTTTTTGCAATTTCCACAGATTTTTTCCAATTTTCTTTTGAGGCGGTGGTCTGGCAGACCAGGGTTATGGGTAATTCGTAACGTTTTTCCCCTTCTTTCAGCCATTTCTCCAACTCTTCGGCGGTTTCCAGCACAATTGCGCCATGACACCATCCCGCCGTGGCAACCACCTCGGGATGGGATTTTTTTCCAATAATTACCGGAATCCGGTCGTTTTTCTCCGCTTCCCGTACTAAATCGTGAATCCGGGAGACGTTGGGGCAGGTGGCGTCCAGCACAGAAATTCCTTTTTCTTCCAACTGCCGGTACACCGCCCGGCTCTCCCCGTGGGAGCGGATCAGCACGGCGCAGCCCTCCGGCACCTCCTCCACCGAGGAGACGCAGCCCATGCCCCGCCGGGCGAATTCTTCCACCACGTGGGCGTTGTGGATGATGGGCCCCAGCATGACGCAGGGGGTGCCCGCCTCCACCGTCTGCTCCGCCAGCTCCACCGCACGGCGGACGCCATAGCAGAAGCCGGCGGATTTGGCCAGTACGACCTTCATGGAATTTCGTCCTCCAGTGCGTAAATTTTCTGCATCAGAATCTCCGCCTGCTCCTCATACTCCTGAGGGGTGGCCCGCTTTCCGGCGGGTTTGATGACGTAGGGCTCACCAAACACCATGGTGCTCCGGTGGAACAGCCGCTTCTTCCGGGTGGAGAACACCGGCACCACCGGCACCCCGGTTTTCATGGCCAGCATCACCGCGCCGGTGTGGGCGCTGCCCGACTGGCCCTCCGCCACCCGGGTGCCCTCCGGGAACATCAGCAGTTTATCCCCGCTCTTCAGCACCTTCATGGCCGTCTTGATGGCGTTCAGGTCGCTGTTGCCCCGGTCCACGCCAAAGGTGCCGATTTTGTTGAACACCCAGCCAATCACCGGGATGTCCATCAGCTCCTGCTTGGCCATGATGCGGATAAAGTGCTTATGCCCCGCCGCCAGGCAGACCATGGGGGGGTCCGCGTTGGAGCTGTGGTTGGCGCAGATGAGGCAGGCTCCCTCCGGGATGCGCTCCCGGTGCAGGGCCGTCACCGGGTACATGATCAGCTTAAAAATGGGGAACACCAGGTACCACACCAGCTTGTACCACCGGCGCATGGTCTCCCTGGATTTGGGCGGCACACGCTTCTTGTGTGCCTTTTCTTCTGCCATAGGCTCACATCCTCTCACGAATCGTCCGAAGGAGCAGCTGATAGCTCTCCTCCAGGTCATACTCTGTGGTGTCCACCAGCACCGCGTCCTCCGCCTGTTTCAGCGGGGCGATGGCCCGGTGGGTGTCGTTTTCGTCCCGCTGCACCACGTCCGCCAGCACCTGGTCATAGGTGATGGGGTCGCCCTTCTCCCGCAGCTCCAGCCAGCGGCGCTTCGCCCGGGCCTCCGGCGCGGCGGTGAGGAACAGCTTGATGTTGGCGTTGGGCAGCACCACGGTGCCGATGTCCCGGCCGTCCATCACCAGGTTCTTCCGCTTTGCCATGTCCCGCTGCAGCTCCAGCAGGAAGGCCCGCACCGCCGGGATAGCGGACACGGCGGAGGTGTACATGGAGATTTGCGGGGTGCGAATCTCCCCGGAGACGTTTTCGCCGTTCAAAATCATCTGCTGGGTGCCGTCCTCGCCGTAGGCCAGGTCGATGTGAATTTCCGGCAGCAGGGCGGCGATGCCCGCCCCGTCGGTGGGGGCAAGCTCCTTCCGGCAGGCGTACAGGCTGACGGTGCGGTAAATCGCCCCGGTGTCCACATATAAAAAGCCCAGCTCCTTCGCCAGGCGCTTGGCCATGGTGCTCTTCCCCGCCCCGCTGGGGCCGTCGATGGCAATGCTGATGGTGCTCATGATTCCTCTCTCCTTTTTGCCTGCGCTGCGGCGGCCAGACCCGCCGCGTATCCGGTGGCCCAGGCCACCTGTAGGTTGAAGCCGCCGGTGTAGCCGTCCACATCCAGCACTTCGCCCGCGAAGTACAGCCCCTCTGTCCGTTTGGAGGCCATGGTGGTGGGATTCACCTCGCTGAGGCGTACGCCGCCGGAGGTGACGATGGCATCCTCCACCGGCCGGGGGCCGCTGATGTCCACCCGGAAGCCCTTCAACTGCTCCAGCAATGCCCGGCGCTGGGCCTTCGTGATGTCATGAATCTTCGTCTCCGGCGGGATGCCGGTGCGGTCGATCACCACCGGAATCATCAGCCGGGGCAGCAGGCCCCCCAGGCTGTTTTGAAGGGTGCGGTTCCGGTTCTCCCCAAAGTCCCGGAGGATGCGCTCATCCAGCGTCCGCTCCTCCAGGGCAGGCTTCATATCTATGATAACAGAAAATTCGTTTTTGTCAAAATCCCGCAGGTGGGCGCTGGCAGAGAGGATCATGGGCCCGGACAGGCCGAAGTGGGTGAAGAGCAGCTCGCCAAAATCCCGGTACACCGTCTTGCCCTTCTGGTTCTTCACCTGAATGGCCACATTTTTCAGGGCCAGGCCCTGCATTCTGGCGCAGGTATCCCCCCGCTCCACCAGCGGCACCAGGGAGCCCCGCACCGGCGTGACGGTGTGCCCCGCCTGCCGGGCCAGGCGGTAGCCGTCCCCGGTGGAGCCGGTGCCGGGATAGGAGCAGCCGCCGGTGGCGACGATCACCTGCCCGGCGGGGAGTTCCCTGCCGTCCTCGCAGGTCACGCCGGTCACGCGGCCGTCCGCAATGGTCAGCGATTCCGCCCGGCTGTGGACGATGGCCACCCCCAGCCGCTTCGCCTCGAAGAACAGGGCGTCAATGATGTCCGCGGCCCTGTCGGAGGCCGGGAACACCCGGTTTCCCCGCTCCGTTTTCAGCGGGACCCCCAGTTCGGTGAAAAACCGCTTCGTCTCCGCCGGCGGAAAGCGGTTCATGGCGCTGTACAGGAACTTGCCCCCCCCTGGGGCAGGTTTTGCAGCGCCTCCTCCGCTGTGCAGTCGTTGGTCACGTTGCAGCGGCCCTTGCCGGTGATATACAGCTTCCGGCCCACCTTCTCGTTGCGCTCCGCCAGGGTGACGGAGGCCCCGTGTCTGGCGGCGGTGATGGCCGCCATCAGACCGGCCGCGCCGCCGCCCACTACCAAAATATCGCTCATCCACGCATTCCCTTCGCAAAAGCAGCGGAGCCATTCCCTGACCCCGCCGCCCTATGTAGCGTTTACCGGTCTCCTCCCGGCTTTTCATAGACGTCATACTCGTCCCAGATCTGCTCCAGGCCGCTGAGGGTGGTTTCCAGCTGGTCATTCCGCTTGGCCCCCACCGCCACCAGCAGGGCGTTCAGCAGGCTCAGCGGGGCCACCAGAGAGTCCACAAAGGAGACCATATCGCTCTTGGCCAGCAGGGCATAGTCCGCCACCGCCGCCAGGGGGGACGCTTCGCTGTCCGTAATGGCGATGACCTTGGCCCCCTTGTCCTTGGCGTACTGCATGGCCTTGATGGTGCGCTTGGAGTACCGGGGGAAGGACATACCGATAAAGACGTCCCCCTCCCGCACCTTGGCGATCTGCTCAAAGACCTCGCTCATGGCGCTGCTGTTCACCTGGATCACATCGTCAAACATGAACCGGAGGTAGTACACCAGAAAGTCCGCCAGCGCCCCCGCGGAGCGGATGCCCAGCACGAAAATACGGTTGCCGGCAGACAGGGCGGCCACCGCCTCCTCGAAGCGTTTGCGGTCCGTCTCCTCCAGGGTCAGGCGAATCTTTTCGGTGTCCGACTGCATGACGGAGGAGATGATGTCCTGATTGCCCAGCCTGTCCCGGGACACCTCAATGCGCTGCACGCTGGTCAGCTTGTTGCGAATCATCTCCTGCAGGCATTTTTGCATGCTGGGATAGCCGTCAAAGCCCAGCTCCGCCGCGAAGCGCACCACTGTGGACTCGCTGACGTTCACCGTTTTGCCCAGCTTGCTGGCCGTCATAAAGGCCGCCTTGTCATAGGAGTTCAAAATATAATTGGCAATGAGCTTTTGCCCCTTGGAGAAGCTGGACATATTCTCCTGAATTGTGCCTAAAATATTATTCGTCATCTTGGCTGACCGCTCCCTCTGTTCAAAATTGCAGTTTCGCCGCGCCGCTGCATCGGTATTACAACAGCATTATCATACCGAATTCAGACGGAAATTGCAATTCCTTTTTGCAAGATTTTAAAATTTTCTTGCATTTTGGCCGGTCGGCTCCCCCAGGTTGGCCCTGTTTTTCAGCAGTTCCACCTCGCTGTCCTGCAAATAGCGCCACTGGCCGCTGCCCAGGCTGCCCAGGCGCAGCGGCCCCTCCCGGACGCGCTTCAGGCGATGGACCCGCAGCCCCGCCGCGGCGCACATCCTGCGGACCTGCCGGTTCTTCCCCTGGGTGATGGTGACGGAGAGCAGCGTTGTCCCCGGCTCCTTCGAGGGCCGCACCGCCACGGCGGCGGCGTTGTACCGCACCCCTTCCACGGTCATGGGACGGCTCAGCAGCGGGACAGCCGCCGCCACGTCCCCGGACACCCGGACCAAATACTCCTTCTCTACCCCGTGGCTGGGATGGGTCAGGCTCTGGGCCAGGGCGCCGTCATTGGTCAGCAGCAGCAGCCCCTCGGAGTTGCAGTCCAGCCGCCCCACCGGGTAGACCCGCGCCGGGCAGTCCGCCACCAGCTGGGCCACGGTGGGCCGCCCCCGCTCATCGGAGAGGGTGGTCACATAGCCCCGGGGCTTGTTCAGCATCAGGTAAACCGGCCTCTGTCCGCCGGGGATGGGGACGCCGTCCACGCAAATCAGGTCCTGCTCCGGGTCGGCCCGGTCGCCGGGGCTGGCCGGAATACCGTTCACTGTTACCCGCCCCCGGTTCATCAGCTCCTCCGCCCCCCGGCGGGAGCAGACCCCCCGGGCGGACAGGATTTTTTGCAGACGCTCCTCCATCAGTAGACCACTTCCCCGTAATACAGGGTGGCGGAGGCGATCTCCTCACCGTCCAGGTAGTAGATAACGGACCCCGCCTCGTCCCCCTCATTGATGACGCTGGGAACGTTGGATGGGCAGATGATTTTGCAGCTCAGGCCGCTCTCCTCCCCCTCCGACAGGGGCCAGGTGAGGTCCTCCGCCGTCACCAGGGTGGCGGTGGCCCCATTCCCGGCAAAGGTCAGGGTGGTCATCGTCTCCCCGGCGGTGCAGAGGGTTTTGGGGGTGTAGGTGGCAAAGGCCCAGTCGTACACCGCCATATGGTCGTTGAAATCATAGGAGTCGTTCAGGGTGACGCAGACCACCCGGGCCCCCGTGTCCGGGTCCTGGGCGCAGGAGACCAGCGTCCGCCCCGCCAGGGTGGTGAAGCCGGTCTTGATGCCGATGCACCGGTCGTCATAGGACAGGAGCTTGTTGTGGTTTTCGATGGCGTAGCCGTCCTCGGTGGTGATGAACCAGGTGCCGCAGATCTCCGCGAACAGCTCGTTCTGGATGGCGTAGGCCCCCAGCAGGGCCATGTCGTGGGCGGTGGAATAGTTGTCCTCATCCACCAGGCCGTTGCAGCTGACGAAGTGGCTGCTGGTCATGCCCAGCTCCGCCGCCTTTTCGTTCATCAGGTCGGTGAAGGCCGCCTCACTGCCTGCAATGGCCTCGGCCACCACCACGGCGCAGTCGTTGCCGCTGCGGAGCAGGCAGCCGTAGAGGGCGCTGAGGAGGGTGATCTCATTCCCCTCCACCAGGTACAGGGAGCTGCCCCCCACTGAGGCGGCGTAGGCGGAGACGGTGCAGACCTGCGCCAAATCCTCCTCGGTGCTGGCCTCGATGGCCACCAGAGCGGTCATGATTTTGGTGATGCTGGCGATGGGCCGCTGCTCATCGGCGTTGTCCTCATAGAGGACCCGCCCGCTGTCCACGTCAATGACACAGGTGGAGGTGGCGGAGGTGGAAACAGCGCTGGCCGACGTCCGGCAGACCGAAACAAGCAGCGCTGCGCACAGCGCCAGGGACAGGACTTTTTTCCATCTCAAAACAACTTCACCTCATCTGTATTACTGCGGCTTTTCCTCCGCAGGCTGGGCCGCCTGCTGGGCCTCCGCCTCGGCCGCGGCCTTGTCCGCCTTTTCTGCCTTCCGCTTGTCCACCATACCGGCCACTTTGTCCACCATTTCGGGCACCAGGTCGATGACCTTCTCCACCGGGCCGCCGGGGACGGGGGCCACGGGAATCAGCTTCACCGTATCGTTGCGGATGACCAGGAAGCCCACCGGGTCGATGTTGACCCCGGCCCCGGCTCCGCCGCCGAAGGCGTTGTCCTTATCGGCGGGCTGGTTCTTGGTGGCAAAATCGCTGCCGCCGGAGGCAAAGCCGAAGCTGACCTTGGAGATGGGCACAACGGTGATGCCCTCCGCGGTGGTGATGGGGGTGCCGACGATGGTGTTGACATCCACCATTTCCTTGACCTTTTCCATGGTGATGCCCATAACTTCACTGATGGGATGCTTCTTTTCCATATTATTGACCCTCCTGTTTGGATTTATGTTTCTTTTCCTGCCGGTCGGCAAGATAAATACGAAGGAATTTGATGCCAGCAGCCACCAGGAAGCGGAGCAGCCGCCCCACGGACATGGTGATGGTCAGGCGGACGTAGACCAGCGCCTCGGTGGTAGTGAAGTCCACCCAGGCGGAGACCTCCCGCCTGCGAATCCTCAGGTTGTTCTCCAGCAGCGCCGTCACCGCGCCGCCTCCGGCGCAGATTGCGCCGTACATCCTGGCGGCCCCGGCTGGGTCGGGCTGGCCCGCGATGGTGTAGTGCACATACAGGTCGTCAAACCGCAGGACGTTCTTCAGGTCGCCCAGGGTCTCCAGGGCGGCAGGAATCATCTTTAAAATCAGCTGGAGGCTGCCGCCCTTCCTGGGCTTTTGGGCCTGCTCCTGCTCCGGTTTCTTCTTTTTCTTTTGGGCCTTCTTTTCCGCCCTGGCCCTGCGCTTTTCCTCTTTGGCTTTGCGTTTTTCTTCGGCCTTTTTCTTTTTCTCTTCGGCCTTTTTCTTCTTTTCCTCGTCGGCGGCCTGCTGCTCCGGCGTCTTTTCCGGTCTGGGGAATACCTTGATCTTAAAACACAGGACCCTGACCAGGACGGTCAGCCCATCCGCCGAATACTCCACCGTGCCGCCGAACCGGATGAAGCCGATGAGCAGCAGCACGATCAGAATGATGAGCAGCACCTTCATCCTTCCTCACCCTGACCTTCCTGCATCAGCTTCATTCTGGCCGCCGCGTCCTCCATTTCCCTAGTCAGCTTGGCCTCCTCCCCCGTCTCAGGCAGGGGGGGCAGGTCGTCCAGGCTGTCCAGGGAGAAGCAGCGCAAAAACTGCTTTGTGGTGCGGAACAGGGTGGGGCGGCCCGGCACGTTCAGCCTGCCCGCCTCCTCGATGAGGCCCCGCTCCAGCAGCTGCTTCACGGTGTAGGCGGAGTCCACCCCCCGCACCTGCTCCACAAAGCCCCGGGTGGTGGGCTGGAAGTAGGCGAAGATGGCCAGCACCTCCAGAGCGGTCTGGCTCAGCTGGGGCGGCTTCCGGGTCTCCATGGCGCGGCGGATGATGTCCCCATGCTCCGGGGCGGAGCAGAGCTGATAGGCCCCGTCCAGCTGCAGGAGCCGGATGCCCCGGCGCTCAAACTTGTACCCGTCTGCCAGGCTTTTCGCCGCGCCGTCCAGGGTCACCTTGTCCACATCCATCAGCCTGCACAGCCGGTCAGCCTCCACCGGCTCCCCCGCCGCAAACAGGATGCCCTCCAAAACGGATTCTATCATCTGAACTTCCAAACCGCCGTCACCTTCTTGTCTCTGTCAGCATAAACGAGTTATCGTTTTATCAGTAGGAGTCGGCGGACAGCTCCGTCCAATCGTCCTCCAAATCCTCCGCGTGAATCACCGTGACGGTGCAGTTGTCGTCCGTCCCGGCCAGGCGAATCTTCCGGCTTTTACACAGCTCCAGCACCGCCAGGAAGGTGGCCACCAGCTCGCTGCGGCTCTTGCTGCCCAGAAACAGCGACTTGAACCGGGTCACGCTGAACAGCATCAGCCGGTCCAGAATCTCTTTGGCCTTTTCCGTCACCGGGTAAGGCTCCCGGCCCACAATACCGCTGAGCATCTCCTGAGGGGGCCGCGGCGGTTCCGCCCCCGCCTCGTACAGCCGCTTCATGGCCTTCAGCAAATCCTCCGGCCGGTGCTGATAGCGGTAGGTCTTGTCCGGGGCGATGACCTCCGGCGGCTTGGTGATATAGTTGCGGCCCTGCTCGAACCGGGCCTCCAGCTGGGGCACCACCTGCTGCACCCTGGCGTAAGCCTCGCTGCGCTGCCGGGCCTCCAGGGAGGCGATCAGCTCCTCCATCTCGGACTGGGCCTCCTCATCGTTGATGGAGAGGAGCATCCGCGTCTTGATATACACCAGATGGGAGGCCATGGTGACAAACTCGCTGGCCACGTCCAGGTCCAGCGCCTTGCGCTGCTCCATCCAGGCAAAATACTGGTCCAAAATCAGGGAGATCTGGATGTCCTGAATCTCCATCTTATTCTTGCTCAAAAGGCTGAGGATCAAATCCAGCGGCCCGTCAAAATTCTCCAGCTCAGAGCGGGTGTGCACCACCCCCTCCAGGTGGTAGACCGGCGTCTCCATCACCCCACCCCCAGCATGCTCATCAACTCGAAGGGGAATCGGGTCAGGGCGCAAAGCCCCTTCATGGCCCAGGAGATCAGGGCGCTCAGCGGCGCGTCCAGCACCCCGAAAAACACCAGGGCGAACAGCACCAGCATCACATAGCGCTCATAGCGCAAAATCTGGGCGTAAACGCGGTCAGGCAGCAGGGAGAACAAAATCTTCGAGCCGTCCAGCGGGGGAATGGGAATCAGGTTGAACATCCCCAGCCCTGTGCTCATCACCGCGATGTACATCAGCAGCAGCATCCCATACACCGCCGCCTGTGTGGTCAGAAAGAAGTGATACACCACGCTGGCCAGCCCCAGCGCCGCCAGAGCAATCAGCAGGTTGCACACCGGCCCGGCCAGCGCCGTGACAGCCATCCCCTGTTTGGGGTGACGGAAGTTGCCCATATTCACCGGCACGGGCTTGGCCCAGCCGAACCCTGCGAAAATCATCAGCAGCAGGCCCAGAGGGTCGATATGGGACAGGGGGTTCAGGGTCAGCCGCCCCTGGCGCTGGGCGGTATGGTCCCCCAGGCGCAGGGCGGTGTAGCCGTGAGCCAGCTCGTGGGGCACGATGCACATCAGGGCGATGGCCGCCCGCAGCAGGTAGACCAGCAGCACGGTCACGTCAAAGTTTTCCAAAAAAGTGGACAGCTGATCCATGCTTCTAATTCGCACCCCTTTTGCAGGGGCCTCCCCCTGGCCTTGCAGCGCACCTTTGCCCCGCAAAGGCGCCCGCGCCGCATCCGCGCCTTTCCGGATACGGACTGCACTATTTCTTATTATCCGTCAGATGGGGCGATTTGTCAACGTTTTTTCCGGAGTTCTCACAAATCCTGCCAGCCGGAGCGCCCCTGCTCCGCCTCTCTGGCATGGCGCACGAACAGGGCGGGAATCTGCCGGTTCTCCCCCAGGCCCTGAAGCAGGGGCACCACCTCAAAATAGTACCGCCGCAGCTGGTTGGCCCAGGAATCCCCGTCCTTCCCCGCCAGGTCGTTGCAGGCCCCCGGCTCCGCCGTCACCATCAGCGGCATCAGGTAGACCCGGCGCACGTTCCAGGCCCCGGCCAGCCGGTTCAAAATTTCCGGCACACCGGGGTAGCCCTCCAGCGCCCCCACAAACAGGTTCTGATACCCCTTGTCCCGGAACACATAATCCAGGCAGGCATAGGTGGGGTTCATGTACCGGTCGGTGCCCAGCCCCACCAGCACCAGGGCCTCGTTGTCATCCAGGTCGGGGAGGCCGGCGATTACCGCATCCGCCAGGGCCAGATAGTCGTCTATGGTGGTCAGCAGCGGGTTGCCCATGGAGAAGCGGGCAAACTGCTTCCGATAGAGCTGCGCCTCCCAGCGCAGGGCCTCCATTTCCTCCCCGTTTTCCAGGTAGGTGGGCTGCACCAGCACGTCCTGGTATCCCTCCATCCGCAGCGCCGTCAGCGCCTCCACTACGCCGTCCACCGTCACGCCCCGCTTCGTGCGCAGGGCCCGGCGGACGTAGCCGGAGGTGAAGGCCCTGCGGAACGTCCGGTCGGGGAAGGCCCTGGCCAGCGCCCGCTCCAGGGTGCCAATGTCACGCTCCAGCGCGTCGGTGTCGTCCGTGCCGGAGGACACCACCAAAAGTGCCTTTTTCATGGTCGTTTCCCCGCCTCTCTCTGTCTCTTTCTCATCTTTTCCGGCGATTTTTCGTTGTTCACAGGCTGTTAATAATTCTGCCCGGCGGCCGGGGCCGCCCTGTGGGGGCAGAAAACGGCCCCAGTCTCTCCGGCTATTATACCCGAATTTTCCTGCCGTGTAAAGCGGCAGGAGGAGTTTTTGTGGCCGACTGTGGGGGCGGTGTCCGTTTCGGGGGACTCACTGGGGTTCCTGCTTCTCTGTGGGGGAATGTAGCCGCCCATTCCGCCGCGGCGGGAAAATTTTTCCGCTTTCCCGGAAAAAAGGCTTGACAACCGCCCGTTCTTCTGCTATCTTAATCATAGTAAATCCCTAGGAAATAGGGTTTTCAAGTTTCCCCCGCTCCGGCGTCGCCGGAACCCCCATCTTCCCGCCCTGTTCTCTCGGCGTAAGGAGTGTAATACAATGACTTTGACCTTTCCCGATGTGCTGCGGCACAACTTCCGTTTTGGACGAATGTGACCTCTTTCCCCCGGCGCATGGATGCGGATCGGGTTTCTCCCTTCTGATTCCTGTCTTACCCACAGGAAAACCAAATTAAAAATGAAAGAGGTATTTTATCATGGCAGCCATTACTGAGCAGACGAAACAGTCCTGGAGATTTGAAACCAAGCAGCTTCACATCGGGCAGGAAAACCCCGACCCCGCCACAGACGCACGGGCGGTGCCCATCTACCAGACCACCTCCTATGTGTTCCACAACAGCCAGCACGCCGCCGACCGGTTCGGTCTGGCCGACGTGGGCAACATCTACGGCCGTCTGACCAACTCCACCCAGGGGGTCTTTGAGAACCGGGTGGCGGCCCTGGAAGGGGGCGTGGCCGGTCTGGCCCTGGCCACCGGCGCGGCGGCCATCACCTACACCATTCAGGCCCTGGCCACCGCCGGGGGGCACATCGTGGCCCAAAAGACCATCTATGGCGGCTCCTACAACCTGCTGGCCCACACCCTGCCCCTCTACGGCGTCACCACCACCTTTGTGGACGCCCATGACCTGGCAGAGGTGGAGGATGCTATTCAGCCCAACACCCGGGCCGTTTACATTGAGACCCTGGGCAACCCCAACTCCGACATTCCGGACATTGACGCCATCGCCGCCATCGCCCACCGCCACGGCCTGCCCCTGGTGATCGACAACACCTTCGGCACCCCTTACCTGATTCGCCCCATCGAGCATGGCGCGGACATCGTGGTGCACTCCGCCACCAAGTTCATCGGCGGCCACGGCACCTCCCTGGGGGGCGTCATCGTGGACGGCGGCACCTTCGACTGGGCCGCCTCCGGCAACTATCCCCAGATCGCCGCCCCCAATCCCTCCTATCACGGGGTCTCCTTCGTCCAGGCCGCAGGCCCCGCCGCCTTCGTCACCTATATCCGGGCCATCCTGCTCCTGGACACCGGGGCGACTATCTCTCCCTTCAACGCCTTCCTGCTGCTCCAGGGGCTGGAAACCCTCTCTCTGCGGGTGGACCGGCACAACGAGAACACCGCCAAGGTCATCGACTATCTGGTGAAGAATCCCAATGTGGAACACGTCAACCACCCCTCTCTCCCCGACCATCCCGACCACGCCCTGTATCAGCGCTACTTCCCCAACGGCGGCGGCTCCATCTTCACCTTTGAGCTGAAGGGGGACGCCGAGGACGCCAAGGCGTTCATTGACCGGCTCCAGCTGTTCAGCCTGCTGGCCAACGTGGCCGACGTGAAGAGCCTGGTGATTCACCCCGCCTCCACCACCCACAGCCAGATGACCGCTCAGGAGCTGGAGGACGCGGGCATCCATCCTAACACCATCCGGCTGTCCATCGGCACCGAGCATATTGACGATATTCTCGCCGACCTGGAGCAGGCCTTCCGGGGCTGAACCGTCAGCCCACCCTCAGCACCTCAGGAGGGCCTCTGAATCAGCCGTTCAGAGGCCCCCTGCCTGCCGCTGTGAACTTTTGGTTTACAGCGGCGATTTTTCGTGCTATGCTATTACCTGTGGTTCCTTCTGCGGCAATCCGCCGAAAAAAATCTGAGAGGAGAAAAGCTATGAAACTTTTCAAGAAAGTCAACATCACCCTGGCCATCTTTATCGGCCTGGTGCTGGGCATCCTGCTGGGCCTGCTGGTGCCGGGCAGCGTGAGCTGGTTCTACAGCATTTTGTCCGTTATCAGCTCCCTGTACATGAACGCCCTGAACATGATGATCTACCCCCTGGTGTTCTGCTCCATCGTGGTGGGCATCCACGGCATCGGCAGCGTCAGCAAGACCGGGAAAATCGGCGGGCTGTCCCTGCTGTTCTTCCTGGTGACCACCGCCGTGGCCAGCGCCCTGGGGCTTGTGCTGCCCCGTATCCTGAATCTGGGCACCGGCGTCACCATTGAGATGGCGGAGAGCATCGTGGAGGCCACCCAGTTCACCAGCCTGCTGGACACGCTGGAGAACCTGATCCCCTCCAACCCCATCGCCTCCTTCGCCGACGGCAATATGCTCCAGGTGCTGGTGTTCGCCCTCATCATCGGCTTCGCCATCCTGGCCGTGGGGGAGAAGGGGGAGCCGCTGATGGCCGTCATCACCTCCGTGAATGACGTCTCCCTGAAAATCATCTCCGTGGTGATGTACTTCACCCCCCTGGGCGTCCTCTGCTCCATCGCCACCGTGGTGGAGGCCAACGGCACCGACACCATCCTGTCCCTGGCCACCGTGATGATCGCCCTGTACGTCACTTACTTCCTGTACGCCGTGGTGTTCTACGGCGGGCTGGTCAGGACGCTGGGCAAGTGCTCCATCCGGAAGTTCTTCTCCGCCGTGGCCCCGGCGGCGCTGAACGCTTTCGGCACCTGCTCCTCCTCCGCCACCATCCCCCTGAGCATGAAGTGCATGGAGGAGGAACTGGACTGCCCCAATGAGATCACCTCCCTGGCCATCCCCCTGGGGGCCACGGTGAACATGGACGCCGTCTCCATCGTCATGAGCTTTATGATCACCTTCTTCGCCTCCGCCTGCGGGGTGGAGGTCAGCATCAGCATGATGGTGGTGATTCTGCTGGCCAACGTGCTGCTGAGCATCGGCACCCCCGGCGTCCCCGGCGGGGCCATTGCCTCCTTCGCCGCCCTGTCCGCCATGGCGGGCCTGCCCAGCGGCATCATGGGGGTGTACATCAGCGTCAACACCCTGGCGGACATGGGGGCCACCTGTGTCAACGTGCTGGGGGACCTGGCCTGCTGCCAGGTGCTGAGCGCCCAGCTGGGCAAGCATAAGCCCGCGGAAACGAAATAATTCTTTAGACCAAAACACGCCCGCAGGCGGCTGCCTGCGGGCGTGTTCGTCGCTTTTGTCAACTGAGCTTTCTCTTTTTCAGCTCGTAGCGGTACCAGAGAAGGCCCGCCGCCAGCTCCACAACATAGGCCACGCTGAAAATGTTGCTGACCACCGTTTGGATGCGGCTGGCCTCCGCGAAGTCCTCCACCGTCAGCACACGAACCGTCCAGCTGTCCCCTTCGCCGCTGCTCAGAACCTCCCAGACGTCGGTATTCCGCCACTCGTATTCCAGCGTGGTGCCGTCCGGCCCTTCGAGTTCTTCCAGGAAGTCTTCCTCCTCGGTGCTGCCATCCTCCCCGGCGCCATCCTCATTCTCGGACACAGACTCTTCATCGCCCTGCACTCTTACCATGATGTCAGACTCCACCGGCCCAACGATGGAATCCTCGTCCCAGACCTCATCGCTGGGGTCCGGCTCCGTCGCCATATAGGTCCGGAAGCTCTCGAAGTCGGTAAAGACGGTGCCCTGCACCAGTTGTTCCGCTGAAGCGTTCCCGTTGAACATCAACTGGCCCACCAGGGTCAGCGCCATCACCAGCGCCGTGACACCAAGGGTCTTGCCTCTCGCCTTCCACAGGTTGGTGCGGCGGGTGGCCTCCGCCTCGCTGATGCGGTAAAAGCCCCGCTTCTCCGCCGTGCGGGAAACCACTATCGTCAGGATGCCCCACAGCGCCGCCGCCAGCAGGCCGAACAGCAGCCCATAGGCCAGCCAGGTGATCCCCAGAATCCCCTGATAGGTGTCATAGGGAATCGCGATCAGAGGAACGGTCGCCCCCAGCAGCACCACCGCCAAGCCCATCACGGCCTTCGCCGTGCGCAGGAGGAACCGCCGAAAGCTGTTCAGCGCCTCCCCCTGGAAGTCCTCCCCGTCGATCCCGGCCTGGGCCAGGATGCAAAAGACCGCCTCGCACAAAATCGCCGCCACATAGAACAGGCAGCCCACAAAGAAGCCGATATAGGCCCGGTTGAAACCGAAGTTCATCACCATGGCCCCCAGCAGCCCCGCCAGGCTCAGCCCCACGGACAGCATGCTCCGGGTCAGCAGCTTCGTCCTTCCCTCGGACAGGATGCGGGCAATCTGCTTCTCCGTCCTGGCGGGGGACGGGGCAGGCCGGGCCGCCCCGGCAGGCTCCCCGGCAGGGTTGCGCTCCCCACGGAGCAGCTCGTCCGTTGTCACGCCGAACAGCTCCGCAATCACCGGAATCAGGGTCAGGTCGGGCAGGCTCTCGTCCCGCTCCCAGCGGCTCACCGCCTTATCGGAGACGTTCAGTTTCTCCGCCAAATCCTTCTGGGTCATGCCGTTGGCCTTCCGGAGGACGGCGATAAATTTCCCTATCGTTTTCGCTTCCACGGTACTTCACTCCTTACGAAATTTACTGTCCGGGCCCTTTGGACAGGTTTATCCTAGCAAATTCCCGCAAAAAAAGCCACCCCGCAGACCGAAAATCACTCTCGCTTTGCGAGAATCGGCGGTTTGGGGGTGGCGAAGGCGTTTATTGGGCCGTGTTTCCCGCCTCCCAGGCGGTCTGGGCCAGGCGGTACACCGTCTGATAGCTCTCCCCGGTGGCCCGGCACAGGGCGGCCACGCTGTCGTACTCCGGGTAGGCCCGCTCCGACCCGTCCGGCAGGGTGCAGACCTTCACCGCCACCGGGCCGAGAACCGTCTCCGCCCAGGCCATCCGCCGGGGGAGAACCGTCCGCTCCATCTCCACCCGGCGGATGCCGATGGTGGTGGTGTGCTGAAAAATGAGGGCTTCCAGCGCCGTGCGCCGCTCTTCGGTGCAGATCACGCTCAGCAGGCAGGCCGGGCGGTTTTTCTTCATATAAATGGGCTGGTAGTACACGTCCCTGGCCCCGGCGGAGAGCAGCAGCTCCATGACGAAGCCCAGGTTTTCCCCGGTGCAGTCGTCCAGATTCGTCTCCAGCTTCCAGATGGTGTCTCTGCCCTCCCCGTCGCGGGATGTCATACCGGTTTGCTCCCTTCTGTTTCCACTTTGTTGCAGGCTGTTACTGTTTGTCATTTTTTCACAGGCTGTGAAAAACTCCGTCCCCGCAGTTCAGAAGCTGCCAGGTGATGCGGGCGGTCAGCCCCCAGATGGTCTCCCCGTCCCAGCGCCAGTACAGCGCCTCCTGCCGGAACCGGTAGCCCTTCAAAAAGTCCTGCACCTCCGGGGGCTGCTCCTCCGGCCGCTCCGGGGCCAGGGTGTACGCTGCCCGGCTGGGCGGGTTGTGCAGCAGCCAGTCCAGCGGCACGGTGAAGATGCGCCCCACCTCCGCCGGGGAGGGCCTGGCCCCCTCCACCGCCGCCTGGGGCACCACCCCCACCACGGGGTACACCCGCCGCAGGGTGCTGTGCACCGCCATAGGCAGCTCTCCAAGCAGGGTCACCCGCTCCGGGGGAATGGCCAGCTCCTCCCAGGTCTCCCGGAGGGCGGTCTCTGAGGGCGTCTCCGCCCCTTCGATGCCCCCGCCGGGGAAGCACACCTCCCCCGGCTGGCGGCGCAGGGTGGCCGCCCGCACCTCGTACAGCAGGGCATAGCCCCCTTCCGTCTCCACCAGCGGCACCAGCACCGCGGCCTCCCTGGGCCGCTCCCCCGCCGGGGCAGTCGGCCGGGCCAGCGCCCGGCGCAGCCCCTCCAGTTCTTCCTTCATACGTCCTCCTGACAAGACGAGGGCCATCGGCCTGCAGCCGACAGCCCTCGTTTTTATCTGTCAATGGTTATTGTGCTTGTCCTGCTCCCGGAACAGTTGCAGAATCTTATCAAAATAATCATCCTCGATCTGGCCGTCGGCAGACTTTTTGGCGGCTTCCTTTTCTTTGGGCTCCGCCTGCTCCTCCGGCTGCTGCGCTTCGGCATCCCCGCCCTCCGCTTCGGCGGGCTGATCGTCCGTCTTGGCCTGTTCAGCCTCAGGTGCGGGCTCCGGCTCCTCACCCTTCTCGGCAAAGCCGGTGGCGATGACGGTGACGCGGATCTCGTCCTGCAGGTTCTCATCAATGGTGGCGCCAAAGATGATGTTGGCCTCGGGGTTGGCGGCCTTCTGCACCAGGGAGGCAGCTTCCTCCACCTCTTCCAGGCCGATGCCCGGGTCGCCGGTGATGTTGATGATGACGCCCTTGGCGCCGTTGATGGAGGTCTCCAGCAGCGGGGAGGAAATGGCCATCTGGGCCGCGTCCTTGGCCTTGCCCTCGCCTGCGGCCCGGCCAATGCCCATGTGGGCCAGACCGGCGTCCTTCATAATGGTGCTGACGTCCGCAAAGTCCAGGTTGATGAAGCCCACGTTCTTCACCAGATCGGTGATGGACTCCACCGCCTGACGGAGCACGTCGTCGGCAATGGCAAAGGCGTTCTTAAAGGTCAGCTTCTGATCGGTGGCGTAACGCAGCCGGTCGTTGGGGATGATGACCAGCGAGTCCACCTTCGTCCGCAGCTCCTCAATGCCGGCCTCCGCCGCCCGCATCCGGGGGCGGCCCTCAAAGCTGAAGGGCTTGGTCACCACGCCGACAGTAAGGATACCCAACTCCCGGGCCACCTCGGCCACAATGGGGCTGCCGCCGGTGCCGGTGCCGCCGCCCATGCCGCAGGCCACGAACACCATATCCGTCCCCTTCAGGGCCTCGGTGATCTTGTCACGGCTCTCCTCGGCGGCCTTCCGGCCCACCTCAGGCTTGGCGCCGGCCCCCTGGCCGTGGGTCAGCTTTTCGCCCACCTGAATCTTGTAAGTGGCGCTGGATACGTCCAACGCCTGTTTGTCGGTGTTCACCGCGATAAAGTCCACACCCTGTGTGCCGGACTCCACCATACGGTTCACCACATTGTTGCCGCCGCCGCCGATGCCAACAACCTTAATGCTAACAACGTTTTCAGGCTCTTGCTCAAATCCAAAGGACATATCCAGCTTCCTCCTATGTACAGTTCCTGCAAGGTCTGCCCCAGACCATACTACGCTTCTTTTATTTTAAACGCAAAGCGTGTGGAGGTCAAGGCATTTTTTGATTTTTTTCGTTCACTCACATTTTTATTTTTT
>JAJQBL010000125.1 GCA_021203325.1 Clostridiales bacterium
CATCCCGCCCCCTCCCACAGGGCCAGAACGATGCCCAGGGGCCGCAGCAGCTTTGCGGACGGCTCCTCCTCCCCGAAGGCGGGCAGGGCCTTCAAAATCAACAGATAGCCCAGCCAGCCCGGAAGGATGTCCATCGTGCCCAGGTTCAGGTCAATGCGAATCAGCAGGTATCCCCAGGCCGTCAGCTTTGCGGCGGCGGCCAGCTTTTCCCGGTTGGTCATTGCTCCACCTCCTCCAGGGTCAGAAGTTCCCGGACTTTCCCGTCCCAGCAAGTTTGGACGCAGAACCCTTCGGGCAGGGCGTCCGCACCCTCCAGAGTGAGGACGCCGGAGGAACAGAGGGTTCCATCCAGCCGGGACAGCATCTGGGTCTCCAGGCTCCAGCCACCGGTGCTGTTGCCTGAGGCGCTGACGCCCTCCTCCTGGGCCTGCAACAGGTCGCCCAGCATCTCCTCCGACTCATCCGTAATGGGGGACGGGCCATACAAGACGCCCACGGTCCGGCTGGGGCCGTTCTCCGGGTAGGTATAGGTCAGGGTCAGCCAGGCCTCCACAGCGTCAAAGGCCGCATCCGGCTTCAGCGTCTCGTCAAAGGCGGCGCTGCTGCTCCAAAAGACGGAACTGCCGTCCGTGAAGCTGACGGAAACGTTGTCCGTGGGGCTGATGTTGTTGTCCACCTGGCAGAACACGCAGGCGGTCAGGGTGACGGAGCCGCTCTCCCCGGAGGCTTCGTAGCGGGCGGCGGGCAGGTCGCTTTCGGTCACGCCGGTCCGGCGCGGGCCGATTTCCTCCACCACCCAGCCCCTGTCCTCCTGACGGACGGTGACGGGCACCAGTATATAGGCGGTTTCCGTCTGGTCCTCGTCCTCCGCCATGGCAAAGAGCAGGTCGGCCTGATAGCCGCCCTCCGTCCGGGTCAGGCCGCAGACGGAGTAGCCCCGGCCGGGCTCCGCCTCGGCCAGTTCCTCCCCAGGGTACAGCAGGTAGGAGCCGCCGGATTCCGCCATGGCTGCTTCCAGCTCCTCCTGCCGCTCCAGGGGGGACGCCGCCGCCAGGTACACCCCGTTCTCCAGCAGCAGGCCCTTGGCGTAGGTGTCCAGGGCACCGGCTACGGTGGAGCAGCCCACCAGCCGGGTGCGGGCCATGGACAGGGCCAGGGCCGCGGCCGTATCGGGGGCGGTGTCCGTCCCGGTATAGCCGGAGGCCGTCCCCACCAGCACCGGGCCGGACAGCACCGCTACGATGCAGACGGACACCAGCGCCATCCCCCTGGGGTACTTCTTGAAGCGGACAATGGCGGCGATGCGCCGGGCGATGTTTTTGCCGCCGTTGGACAGAGAGGTGGTGCCAGGGGCACGGGCGTAGGTTTCGTCCGCCATGCTCAGGAGGATTTGGCCGTATGCCCGGCGATCCTCCCCCTCCAGCCGCTCCAGCACACGCTGGTCGCACAGGGACTCCATATCGTTGCCGATGCGGTCAAAGACGTACTGCAAAAACGGGTTGCACCAGTGCAGCCCCCGGAGCAGGCACCAAAAGACGTTTTGGAGCGCGTCCCGGTGCCGCAGGTGGAGCAGCTCGTGGAGCAGCACCTTGTCGTCCACCTCCCGGTCCGCTGGCAGCACCAGCACCGGACGGAATACCCCGCAGACAAAGGCGGAGGAAATCCCCTCCAGCCGGAGGGCGGGGCAGGCCCGAAGCCCGTACCGTTGGCAGACACCCTCCAGCTGCCCCTCCAGCTCCTCCGTCAGGGGCAGGCCGAACCGCAGCAGACGCCGCAGCCGGACATAGGACAGGGCGTACCACAGCAGGGAGAGGACCACCCCCGCCGTATACACCGCAAAGAGCCAGTCCGTCACGCTTTGGGGCGCAGCCGTCAGCCAGGGAACAGGCGCGGCAACGGACACCGGCGTATAGGGGGCGGAATAGGCAGAGGAAAGGTACCCCTCCGCCGCCGTCTTGACTGCCTCCACCCACACCGGCAGGGGGAGCAGGGTGTCCCGTCCGGTGCTGACGGGCAGCAGCACCCGCAGCGCCAGGAGGCACCACACCCCGTACTGCCACCGGGGGGAGAGTTTGTCCGCAAACAGCCCCTTCACCGCCAGCAGCAGCACAGCCGCCGCCGACACCGTCAGGGTTTGCAGCAGAAAGGCCCACAGGTTGGTCATGGGTCACACCTCCATCTCGTCCAGCAGCTTCCTGAGCCGCTCCCGCTCCTGGGGGGAAAGCTTGGATTCCTGCAAAAAGGCCGCCACCAGCTCCCCGGCGGCCCCGCCGTAAACCCTCTTCAGCAAATCGTCCCGCTCCTGCCGGGCGCAGTCCTCCCGGGAGACGGCGGCGGCGTAGGGTTTGGGCCGGTTGTGGTCGATGAACACCAGTCCCTTGGCCTCCATCCGGGTCAGGTAGGTGTGAACTGTGTTTTTGCTCCAGCCGTTGACCGGTTTCAGGGCGGCGGTCAGCTCCCCCAGGGCGAACCGCTGGCCGGACCACAGGACGTCCAGCACAGCCCATTCCGCATCCGTGATTTTCATGGCAAGGCCTCCTACAAATGTAGTACATAACACTATACTACACTTGTAGGAGGCTTTTGTCAATCCCGAAGATTCATTTTTTCCGGTTTTTTCCAAACCGGCCTGATGCGTCCCGGAGCGCAGCAAAACAGTAACCCAGTCCATTCAACCTCTGGACTGGGTTACCGTTCACTGGAAATCAGAAGCTTCATCTCTATGGATGCCTCCTTTCGTCCTATTCAATTGTAGGGGCTTTCGCTGCCTTTGTCTGCGCTTACGACTACTCACTTTACAAACACATTGTCCCGGTGGAGCTTCTGCTCATACACCCTGCTGATGCTTTCATCCGTTTCGCCAGACCCCGAGTGAACTACCTGCAGCTTAGGCTTTCTCCGGCTCACTCGCTTTGCCTTTGTCTTGGCTCTTTTGTTTTTGTGATTATAAGATACCACATCCCGGCGGGTTTGTCAAGCACTTTTTTAAAGAAAATCAAAAAATATTTTTGTAGTCTTTTCGCAGGAAGGGAAAACGCCGCCGCGCCCCCTGAAATCAGTCCTCCATGACGAAGTGCTGATAATCCTTCACACTGTTCCAGTTGCCGCCCCAGAAAAAGCCGTGGTCGGTGAAGAGCCGGTAGCACAGGTCGGTTTCGTCGATTTTATAGGGCGTGTCCGCCGAGCGGTCCACATAGTCCCCGGAATTGGCGGGGAAGTAGCCCGCGGAGGTGACATAGGGATTGTACAGCGGGTTCACGTCCACCGCCAGGCCGTAAGCGTGGGCGCTCAGGTGGTCGCTGCCGGAGACGGTGCGATAGTTGAAGCAGGAGGTGTTGTTATCCGCCATGGACGCCTCATCGTCCCCTCCGTATTCGTCGATCAGCAGCATCTTCTCAATGGGGTACCGGGCGTCGTACAGCCCCCGGAAGATTTCCAGCAGGTCGGCGCTGATGCGCTTGTTGCAGACCATCTCCCCGAGATGCACCTCCCCGTCAAAGCCGATATGGAGCACGCGCAGGTAGCGCAAATCGTCCCGGCTGACGGTGCAGCCCTCCGGATAGGAGACGCCGTCCATCCGGGCGAACACCTCATCGGTCAGCGCACTTTCGGTAAAGGGCAGGTCGGCGTCCAGCCCGGACAGCTCCTCCGCCGTCAACACGGTGCCTGCCGCCATGGCCAGCACGTCCTCCTCCGTCAGGGCCTGCACCTCCGGCTCTGCGCCGGAGGACGCCTCCGGCTGCAAATCGGAGGAAACTGCGTCGCTGACCTCTGGCGCCAGGCCGGAGGACGGCTCCCCGGCAGCGGAGCTGCCGCTGTCCGCCCCGGCCGGTGTGCCGCAGCCTGCCAGCAGGGCCAGCAGCAGGGCGGCGCTGAGTGACCGCGCAAGGGTGCTACGAACGGTATCTCTCACAGAAATTCCCCCTTTGGATGAAAAACCAGCCGACAGCCCCTGGGCCGCCGGCTGGACAGAACTTACTGGCTCAGCTTCGCAATGGCCGCCCTGGCCGCCACCTGCTCCGCCTCTTTTTTGCTGCGGCCGGTGCCCTGGCCCACGGGCTGTTCATTGAGCCGCACCTCCATGGTGAACTGCTTGGCGTGGTCCGGGCCGGACTCCCCCACCAGATGATAGGTCAGCACCTGGCCGCTCTTGCGCTGCACCAGCTCCTGGAGGGCGGTCTTGTAGTCCCGGCTGGCCTCGTAGGCCTTGGCCATGTTGTTCAGGATGAAACGCTGAATGATGCGCCGGGCCTCGTCGATGCCGCCGTCCAGATAGACCGCCGCCAGCACCGCCTCCACTGCGTCCGCGTTGATGGAGGGGCGGGTGCGCCCGCCGCCGGCCTCCTCCCCCTTGCCCAGCTTCAGGTAGGCCCCCAGCTGCAGTTCTTTGGCCACCAGCACCAGACTGTTCTCACACACCAGGCTGGCCCGCAGCCGGGTCAGGTTGCCCTCCGGCAGCTCCGGGAAGGTGCGGTACAGGCTGTCCGCCACCACCATGCCCAGGATGCTGTCCCCCAGGAACTCCAGCCGCTCGTTGGAGTGGATGCCGCCCAGGTGATGCTCGTTGGCGTAGGAGCTGTGGATCAGGGCGTTCTCCAGCAGGGAGATGTCCTTAAAATGATAGTCCAGCCTTTCTTCCAGTGATTTCATATTGCTTATCTCCTTTGGATGCACCGCCCGGTCACTCCTGCGTGGCCTGCGGGGGCAGAACCATGTGGTCCATGTTATCGATGATTTCCTGTTCCACGCCTGCGCTGACAAACTGGATGGCCTGCTTCACTGCGTTGAAGAAGGCGAAGGCGTCGCTGTTGCCGTGGGCCTTGATGACGGGGGCCTGTACCCCCAGGAAGGCGGTGCCGCCGGTCTCCCGGCTGTCCAGCATTTTCCGGAAGCCGCCCATATTGCCCTTGATCATCAGGTAGCCCAGCTTGGTTTTCGTGTTGGTCATGAACAGGTCTTTCAGGCCGTGGACGATGAAGTTGGCGGTGCCCTCCATGGTTTTGAGGACGATGTTCCCCACGAAGCCGTCCGCCACCAGGACGTCCACCGCGTCGGGGCTGGCCAGGCTGGTGGGCTCCACGTTGCCCACGAAGTTGATGCGCCCGGCGTCTCCGGCCCGTTTCAGCAGGGCGTAGACCTCCTTATACAGCTCGCTGCCCTTGCTTGGCTCCGCGCCGATGTTGATGAGGCCCACCCTGGGGTTCTTCCGGCCCAGCACCTTTTCGGCATAGAAGCTGCCCATGAAGGCGAACTGGAGCATATACTCGGCGGTACACTCGGCGTTGGCCCCGGCGTCGATCAGCACGGCGCTGCCCGCCCCGGTGGGCACCACCGGGGCCACGGCGGCCCGCTTGATGCCGGGAATCCGCCGGACGATCAGGGTGGCCCCGCTGAGCAGCGCCCCGGTGGAGCCGGCAGAGATGAAGGCATCCCCCTTGCCGTCCCGCACCATCCGCAGGCCCACGGACATGGAGGAATCCTTCTTCCGCAGGCAGACCCGGGCGGGGTCGTCGCAGATCTCCACCACCTGGGTGGCGTTGACGATGGTGACCCCTTCCGGCAATTCGGCCTTGTCGTCCGAGAGGACCTTGCGGATGTCCTCCTCACGGCCCACCAGGGTGATGTCACAGCCCAGCTCCTTATGGGCGCGCAGTGCGCCCCGGACGGGCTCCGCAGGGGCCAGGTCGCCGCCCATTGCGTCAATAATAATGTTCATCTGTGGTCGCTCCTTCTCTTCTATTTTTGTAAGGGGCGCGCATAAGGCGTTCCCATGCGGAACGCATCATGCCCACCCCCAGGGGGGACGGGGTACGGGGAGAGGCCAAGGCTTCCTGCATTTGGCCTCTCGACCGTTACCGGGTCACAGCTCCAGCTCTGCCAGGGCCTCCAGCGCCCGGGCCGCCAGGGCGGCATTTTTTGCCCTCTTGCCGCCCCGCACCTTTTTCTCCAGCGGGGGAATGATGCCGAAGTTGACGTTCATGGGCTGGAAGTCGGTGACAGTGGGATTGCTGACATAGTGGGCCAGGGCCCCCAGAGCGGTTTCCGGGGGAAAATCCACCGGCGGCTGCCCCAGCAGGCGGTGGGCCAGCTCCACCCCGGCCACCAGGCCAGAGGCGGCGGACTCCACATAGCCCTCCACGCCGGTCATCTGCCCGGCGAAGGTCAGCCTCGGCTCCTCTGCCACCTGATAGTAGCGGTTCAGTAGGCGGGGGGAGTTCAGATAGGTGTTCCGGTGCATGACCCCGTACCGGAGAAACTCCGCCTGCTCCAGACCAGGGATCATGCGGAATACCCGCCGCTGCTCCGGCCAGGTCAGGTGGGTCTGGAAGCCTACCATATTATAGATGGAGCCTTCCCCATTGTCCTTGCGCAGCTGCACCACCGCATAGGGCTCCTTCCCCGTCCGGGGGTCGGGGAGGCCCACCGGTTTCAGCGGGCCGTAGCACAGGGTGTCGTGGCCCCTCCGGCCCATGACCTCCACCGGCATACAGCCTTCAAAGACGGTCTTATCCTCAAAGCCGTGGAGTTTGGCCTCCTCCGCGCTGCACAGGGCCAGCCAGAAGGCGTCGTACTCCTCCCGGCTCATGGGGCAGTTGATATAGTCCGGGGTGCCCTTGTCGTAGCGGCTGGCGAACCAGGCCTTGTCCATGTCGATGCTCTCGAAGGACACCAGAGGGGCCACCGCATCAAAGAAGTGGAGATACTCCTCCTGGGGGAACCGACGGGCGATGTCCTCCGCCAGGGGGTCGGAGGTCAGGGGGCCGGAGGCCACCAGCACCGTCCCCTCCGGGGGGATGGCCGTCACCTCGCCTGCCGTCACCGTGATGTTGGGGTGGCTGCGGACAGCCTGGGTCACCTTCCGGGCGAAGGCCTCCCGGTCCACCGCCAGAGCCCCGCCCGCCGGGAGGGCGGTGGCGTCGGCGCAGGCCATGATCAGGGAGCCACAGCGGCGCATCTCCTCTTTCAGCAGGCCCACGGCGTTTTCCACATTGTTGGCCCGGAGGCTGTTGGAACAGATCAGTTCGGCAAAGTCCGGGCTCTTGTGGGCGGGGGTCATCTTCTCCGGCTTCATCTCCCGCAGGTCCACGGGGATGCCCCGCCGAGCCAGCTGCCAGGCGGCTTCGGAACCGGCCAGCCCGGCCCCAATGACAATGACAGGCTCCATTTACTCCTCCGTTCCCGGCGCTTTGGCCTGCTTCGCGGCCTCACGCTTCGCCGCCTGAATAGCCCAGCCCTTTTCCAGCGCCGCCCGCTGGGCTGCGGTCAATTCCCGCTTGGGCTTGTTAGGGTCCTTCTTTGGGGCGGCTTTTTTCACCGGGGCTTTTGCGGTGGATTTTTTCCCACCTGTGGACTTCTTTGCCGTCGTCTTTTTGCCGGTGGCTGCCTTCTTGTCAGAAGTCTTTTCCGCAGGAGACTCCGCCACAGCCTCCGCCGCGACCTGGGAGACAGTCTCCTCTGCCTTCTCCTTGGGCTTGCGGTAGCCGGGGCGCAGCTCCTCCGGGGTGAAGTTTTCGCATTTTTCATTGATACAGAAGGGCTTTTGGGCCCCTCTGCCCGACTTTTTGAACATGGTCTTGCCGCAGACAGGGCAGTTCTCCTTGGTGGGCACGTCCCAGGTCATAAAGTCGCAGACCAGGCCCTTGACGCTGCGGTTATACTCGCAGCCGTAGTAGGTATAGCCGTTGCGGCTGGTCTTTTTCAGGATGCGGCTGCCGCACTTGGGGCACTTGCCCGGCATTTCAATGACCAAAGGCTTGGTGAAGGTGCACTCCGGGTAGCCGGGGCAGGCCAGGAAGCGGCCAAACCGGCCGGTTTTAATGACCATTTTCCTGCCGCAGACCTCACAGACCTCATCCGTCTCCTCGGCGGGGATTTTGATGCGGGTGCCGTCCAAATCCTTCTCCGCCTGGGCCAGCTCGGCGCTGAATCCGGCGTAGAAGGTGCGCAGCACCTCCTTCCAATAGGTCTTCCCCTGTTCCACCTCGTCCAGCTGCTCCTCCATATGGGCGGTGAAGTCCGGGTCCACGATGTCGGTAAATTTGTCCTCCATCAGCTCGGTGGTGACCTCTCCCAGCGGGGTGGGTTTCAGGGCCTTGCCCTCCTTCACCACATAGTACCGCTCCAAAATGGTGGAGACGGTGGGGGCGTAGGTGGAGGGGCGGCCAATGCCCTTCTCCTCCAGGGTCTTGATAAGGGAGGCCTCCGTGTAGCGGGGTGGGGGCTGGGTGAAGTGCTGGGCCTTGTCCCACTTGTCCAGGCGGACGGCCTCTCCCTCCGTCAGGTCGGGCAGGGGGGACCCGAGGCCCTCCTCTCCCTCGTCCTTGCTTTCCACATAGACGGCGGTGAAGCCGGCGAATTTCAGGCTGGAGTGGGTGGCCCGGAACAGGTGGGTGCCCGCCGTCACGTCGATGGAGACGGCGTCATAGGCGGCGTTGGACATCTGGGAGGCCAGGAACCGGCTCCAAATCAGCTTGTAGACCTTGAACTGCTCCGCAGTCAGGCTCTTCTTAATGTCCTCCGGCACCAGGGAAACATCGGTGGGGCGGATGGCCTCGTGGCCGTCCTGGGCGCCGGACTTCGTCTTGTACACCCGGGGTTTGCCGTAGTAGTACGCCTGGCCGTAGCGGCCGGTGATCATCTGTGCCGCGGCGGCGGTGGCCTCGTCGGAGAGGCGGACGGAGTCGGTACGCATATAGGTGATGAGGCCCACGGTGCCCTCCCCGGCCACGTCGATGCCCTCGTAGAGCTGCTGGGCGATGGACATGGTGCGCCGGGGGGTCATGCCCAGCTTCCGGCTGGCCTCCTGCTGTAAGGTGGAGGTGGTGAAGGGGGGCGCGGGGAGGCGCTGCTTCTCCGTCTTACGGACGGCGGACACCACAAAGGTCTGCTTCGGCAGATCGGCCAGAATCCCGTCCGCCGCCGCCTCGTTGGGCAGCTCCGCCTTCTTCTTGCCCTCCCCGTGGTAGTGGGCGGTGAAGGAGCCAACGTTGGGGGCGATGCGGCTCAGGTTCACATCCAGGGACCAGGATTCCTGGGGGGTGAAGGCCCGGATCTCCCGCTCCCGCTCCACCACGATGCGGGTGGCCACGGACTGCACCCGCCCGGCGCTGAGGCCCCGGCGAATCTTCCGCCACAGCAGAGGGGACAGCTGGTAGCCCACGATGCGGTCCAAAATCCGGCGGGCCTGCTGAGCGTCCACCAGGTCCTGATCGATGGCCCTGGGGTGCCGGATGGACTCCGTGACGACTTTTCTCGTAATTTCGTTGAAGGTGACCCGATAGGTTTTGTCGTCCGGGATGTCCAGCAGCGCCTTCAGGTGCCAGGAGATGGCCTCCCCCTCCCGGTCAGGGTCGGTGGCCAGGTAGATGGTCTTGCTCTTTTTGGCGGCCTTTTTCAGGCTGTCAATGACCTCTTCCTTTCCCTTGATGGGGGTGTAGACCGGCTCAAAGTCGGCCTCAATGTCCACACCCAGCTTGCTCTTGGGAAGGTCGCGGATGTGCCCCATGGACGCGATCACCTGGTAGTCCGGGCCAAGGTATTTGCCAATGGTCTTGGCCTTGGCCGGAGACTCCACGATGACCAAATTGGTTTTTGACATAATGAAACTTCCTCCCAGTATGGAGGCGGGGAACCCTCCCCGCAGAGCGCAATCTAATGTGCCGCCAGCGTAAAGCGGCTGTCAGGCCCTTCCGTCACCAGCCCCTTGATGCAGAGGATGGTCAGGGCGGAGTTGACCGCCACCACAGGCAGGCCGCAGCCCGCCGCCACCTCGTCCGCGGTGGCCGGGCCATCTGCCAGCACAGAGCAGCACTGAAACTCCGTATCCGAACAGCGGTCACGGAGGGCGTTTAAGTCAATATAATCTGAGACGGGCGAACTGTCAACCTTTTTTTCCGGGGTTTTTCCCGGTTGGCCGATTTTTTCCTCCTCCTTCCGGGGGGAGGGACGGGTCTCCGGGGCCTCCGCCTTCTGCTTCGGCGGCCGGTCAGACAGCGCTTCTGACTCCACCGCCATGCGCTGGGCCCGGACCGCCTCCGGCAGCTCCGGCAGGCGGCCCACCGCGGCGAAGCGCTGACGGGCCAGGTCAAAGATGTCCTCCTTGTCCAGCAGGACGGAGACGTACCCGGCCCGGATCAGGTCATTGGTGCCCAGGGCGGAGGGGACACCGATGTTGGCCGGGGGCACGAACACCTCCCGGCCCTGCTCCAGGGCCAGGTGGGCCACCTGCACGGTGCCGCTGGACAGATCCCCCTCCACACAGATGACGCAGTCCGCCATGCCGGTCAGAATGCGGTTCCGGGCGCGGAAGAGCTGGCCGGTGGGTCTGGTGCCCGGCGGGGATTCGCTGAGGAGGAAGCCGTAGGTGGTGATGTCCTCATACAGTCTGCGGCGGGCGTCGGTGTTGTAATAGGGCACATCCACGCCGCCGGCCACCACAGCCCCCACCGGCTGCCCCGCCTGCAAAGCCCCCAGCAGGGCGTTCTCGTCACAGCCCATCACCACGCCGGTGACCACCAGCAGGCCGGCCCGGCTCAGGTCGAAGGCGAAGCTGTGGGCCAGCTTCTTCCCGTAGGGGGTGGCGTGGCGGGTGCCCGCCATGGCGACGATGAAGGGGGCGTTCAGGTTCAGCGCCTGCCCACGGAGGTACAGCACCAGAGGCGGGTCCTCGATGTCCCGGAGGGCGGGCGGGTAGACGGCGTCCTGGACGGTGATGATTTGAATCCCCCGGTCCTGACAGTCCGCCAGGATCTCCTCCGCCCGGCGCAGGGACTTGTCCTCCAGCAGCGCAATCTGCCGGGCCTGGAGGAAGGGCAGCAGACGGTAATCCCGCCTGTCCCCATAGTAGGCCCCGGAGGCGGAGCCGAAGTGGGTATAGACCTGCCAGGCTGTCTGGGTATCCAGGGTCTGGCTCAGCCAGAGCAGATGCTTCAGGGAATCCGTTACAGGCATGGGCGGGCCTCCTTATCTCAATCTCAATCAGATGTGGGTCAGGGTTCCGTTTGGCGGAATCACTGTCCGTTTTTCAGGGCGGTCAGGGCGGCCACCGCTTCCTCCATGGTGTAAATATTGTCCTCCACCGGCAGACCCCTGGCCTTCAGCTTCTGGAATAGCCGGGTCAGCTGGGGCGTGTTCAGCCCCATGGCCCGCAGCTCGTCCCCGTGGGAGAACACCTCCCGGGGGGTGCCGTCCAGGGGCAGCCTGCCGTCGTTCACCACCACCACCCGGTCCACCATCCTGGCCACATCCTCCATGGAGTGGGAGACGATGATGACGGTGGCGTTCTTTGCGTCGTGATAGTTGCGGATGTTTTTCAGCACCCCGTCCCGGCCCGCCGGGTCCAGCCCCGCCGTGGGCTCGTCCAGAATCAGCACCTTTGGCTCCATGGCGATGACCCCGGCGATGGCCACCCGGCGCTTCTGTCCGCCGGACAGCTCAAAGGGGCTTTTTTGCAGCAGGTCGTCCCGGAGGCCCACGAAGTAGGCCGCCTCGTGTACCCGGCGGTCGATCTCGTCCTCCGGCAGCTTCATGTTCTTGGGGCCGAAGGCAATGTCCTCATACACCGTGTTTTCGAAGAGCTGATACTCCGGGTACTGGAACACCAGCCCCACCTTGAACCGGGCGGCGTGGGTGCGCTCCTTGGTCTCCCAGATGTCCTCCCCGTCCACCAGCACCTGGCCGGAGGTGGGCTTCAACAGGCCGTTCAGGTGCTGAATCAGGGTGGACTTGCCGGAGCCGGTGTGGCCGATGATGCCCATATACTCTCCGGGGTAGGCCCGGAAATCCACGTCGATCAGTGCTTTATGCTCAAAGGGGGTGCCGATGCTGTAGGTGCAGCACAGCTTTCGGGTTTCAATCACTGGTTCCAACTCATTCGTCCTTTCCCTGGCGCAGCGCCGCCACGATGGCATCGGCACATTCGTCCTCGCTGAGGGCGTCCAGCGGCACATCCATGCCCCGCTGTTTCAGCTCATAGAGCAGCCCCACCGTGTCCGGCACCGTCAGCCCCAGCCGGCGGATGCCCTCCACGTCCTGAAACACCGTTTTGGGTGGGCCGTCGGCCACGATTTTGCCGTGGTCCATCACCACCAGCCGCTGGGCCTGGGCCGCCTCGTCCATGTGGTGGGTGATCAGCACCACGGTGGTGCCCCGCTCCCGGTTCAGGCGGAGGATGGTCTCCATGACCTCCTGGCGGCCGATGGGGTCCAGCATGGCCGTGGGCTCGTCCAGGACGATGCACCGGGGCTGCATGGCGATGACCCCGGCGATGGCCACCCGCTGCTTCTGTCCGCCGGACAGCAGATGGGGGGCGTGCTGGGCATACTTGCTCATGCCCACGATGCGGAGGGCCTCGTCCACCCGCTGCTGAATCTCGGCGGAGGGCACCCCCAGGTTCTCCGGGGCGAAGGCCACATCCTCCTCCACCACGTTGGCCACGATCTGGTTGTCCGGGTTCTGGAACACCATCCCCACCGTCCGCCGGACGTCCAGCCAGCGCTCATCGTCGGCGGTGTCGATGCCGTCCACGTAGACGGTGCCGCCGGTGGGCAGCAGCACGGCGTTCATATGCTTAGCCAGGGTGGACTTTCCGCTGCCGTTGTGCCCCAGCACCGCCACAAAGGTGCCCTCCTCAATGTCCAGGCTGACGCTGTCCAGCACCGTGGGGGACTTCTGCCCCTCCTCTTCCTGGTAGGAGAAGGTCACGTTCTGTATCTCAATGATTCTGTTTGCCATGTAAACGCTCCTTGCGTATTATTCCGCCTGCCAGCGTCCGGTGGCCCCGCAGGGCAGCACCAGGCCGGACTCCGTCACCGGAAGGCCCAGCTCCCCCGACTCGGTGCGGCCGCCAAACCTCCGGGAAAACACCGTTTCCAGCAGGTAGGTCAGCACCGACGGGGCCAGGCCGGTGGTGTAGGAGTTCACCAGCACGAACAGCGGCCTGTCCGACAGCACCTGGGCCGTCAGCTCCAGGAAGGGGTAGAGGTTCTCCTCCAGCTTCCACACCTCGCCGCCGGTGCCCCGCCCGTAGGAGGGCGGGTCCATGATGATGGCGTCATAGCGGTGGCCCCGGCGAATCTCCCGCTCCACAAACTTGGTGCAGTCGTCCACCAGCCAGCGCACCGGGGCGTCCTCCAGCCCGGAGAGGCGGGCGTTCTCCTTCGCCCAGGCCACCATGCCCTTGGCCGCATCCACATGGCACACCCTGGCCCCCGCCGCCGCGCAGGCCACCGTGGCCCCGCCGGTGTAGGCGAACAGGTTCAGCACGCTGACCTGCCGCCGCTGGCACCCGATCATCTGCCTGGCCCAGTCCCAGTTGGCGGCCTGCTCCGGAAAGAGGCCGGTGTGCTTGAAGTTCATGGGGCCCACCTTGAAGGTCAGGTCGTCATACCGAATCTGCCAGCTGGCGGGGAGGCTGTCCTTCTCCCAGTGGCCGCCGCCGGTTTTCGAGCGGAGATAGTGCCCGTCGTTTTTCTTCCAGCCCCGGTGGGTGCGAGGGGTGTTCCAGATGGCCTGTGGGTCGGGGCGCACCAGAATCTCGCCGCCCCAGCGCTCCAGCTTCTCGCCGCCGCCGCAGTCGATCAGCTCATAGTCCTTCCACCGGTCTGCAATCCACATAGTCACACTGCTCCATCATTCATGATATTCAGTTCATTGTAGCATTTTCCCTTTTCTCCGTCAATGATGAGTTCGTGAAAGTTTTTGAAACTCTGTCGCGGGCAGAGGGCAAAGGCTCCGTAAAAATCCCGGAGCGGTGACGCATGACTCCATAAAAACAAACCCGCAGCGGGCGGCCAACGCCTCCCCGCTGCGGGTTTCTGTGATTGAAACTACGACTTAAAACAGCCTCTCAGGGTACACACCCTGGTCGATCAGCGCCCGGATGCTGTCCACGACGCCCTGCTTGTCCTCCCGATAGGTGACGCCGAACCATTTGCCGCCGGTGGGCAGCACCGTCACCCTGGCGGTGCCGGCAGCCACCATGCCGCCGATGATGGTGGGCAGCAGATATTCCTCCGTGCCGCCCCCCTGCTGCCCCTGGAGGAAGGTCAGGAAACCGTCCTCCAGCACGTCCAGGAACTCCAGGTCAAGGCCCCACATATTCATGGACACCAGCGTGTCCCCCGGCACCAGGACGCCGTTTACCATGGCATCCACGCCGTTGGGAGCCTTTTCGATATACTTTGTCTCGACAATCTCCACCAGCCGACCGGTATCGTCCGTTTTGCAGATGCCTCTGGTGACGCTGCCGTGGTCGGACAGAGTATTCTTCAGCCGGAAGCCCGCCATGCAGTAGGTGCGCCGGGCGATGCCCTCCTGCAAAAACTGATGCATTCGGCGGAAGGCCTCCTTGCCGTAGTAGTCGTCCGCGTTGATGACCGCGAAGGGGCAGTCCAGAATCCCCTTGCAGGAGAGGACGGCCTGCCCCGTCCCCCAGGGCTTCGTCCGGCCGGCCAGCAGCCGGGCGGCATCCACCCCGGCGGGCAGATCGGTCAGCTTCTGATAGGCGTACCGGACGGGGACGCCGGCGCTGACCAGCCGCTGCCCCACGGCGACGTGGAAGGCTTCTTCAATGTCCCGGCGGATGATAAAGATAATCTCGTCAAAGCCCGCCTCCAATGCGTCGTAACCGGAATAGTCCGTAATAATTTCACCGTTGGGGCCCACACCCTCCAGCTGTTTAATGCCGCCCTTGAAGCGGCTGCCCATGCCTGCCGCCATAATGACCAATGCTGTCTTCATATAATAACCGTCCACTCTTTCTATATTGAAACCGTTCGCTCTTTCCCTATGGAACCGCTTACATAAGAACAGGATATGAACCGCCCGCCCGGATACAGCCATCTTAAAAAAGAAAGCTGTTTTCATTTGCAAAGCGAATTTCATGTCCTTTCTGGAATTGTACCAGATTCCACAGACGCTGTCAATATGCCTGTAACAAATTTGGCGGTAAATCGTTCCGCAAATTGTCAAATCGACGCAAAATGATTTGACAATCCCCAAACTTTCCGCAAAAAAGTTGTATCAACGGATTGAGAATCCAGTCCATATGTGGTATGATGGGACTTAAGAAAATGTGGCCTTCGGCTTTCTTCGTCCCGGCCATGCGTTTTCAATCTTTGGGTTCCATTGTACGATAATAAGGAGGAATCTTCATGGTCACCCAGCAACCGTTGACCGATGAGCAGCTGCGCTATCTGCGCCTGCTCTCCGAAAAATATCCCACCGTGGCAGCCGCCTCCAGTGAGATCATCCGCATCGAGGCCCTGCTGCGCCTGCCCAAGGGCACAGAGCATTTTATGAGCGACCTCCACGGCGAGCACGAGGCCTTTCTTCACATCCTGAACAGCGCCTCCGGCGTCATCCGGGAGAAGATCGACCAGCTGTTTGCCGACACCGTTCCCGCCCGGGAGCGGGCAGATCTGGCCACCCTGGTCTACTATCCGGAGCAAAAGCTGCCGGAGCTGAAGGCCCGTCAGGAGGACCTGAACCAGTGGTACGCCGCCACCCTGCTGCGGCTGGTGGAGCTGTGCCGCCTGGTGTCCAGCAAGCACACCCGCTCCCACGTCCGCAAATGCCTGCCGGAGAGCTGCGCCCACATTCTGGACGAGCTGCTCCACGCCCACTTTGAGGACCATGACAAGCAGCTTTATTATCAGGAGATCATTGAGAGCATCATCCGCTACGACCGGGCGGACGCCTACATCACCCGGTTCTGCCAGCTCATCAAGCGGCTGGCGGTGGATCAGCTCCACATTGTGGGCGACCTCTTTGACCGGGGCCCACGGCCCGACCTGATTCTGGACGAGCTGATGGAGCATCACGATGTGGACATCCAGTGGGGCAACCACGACGTGGTCTGGATGGGGGCCGCCGCAGGAAGCCCCATCTGCATCCTCACCGTCCTGAAAACCACCCTTTCCTACAATAATCTGGAAATGCTGGAGAGTGGCTACGGCATCAGCCTGCGTACCCTGGACCAGATGGCAGAGCGGGTCTACGGCGGCTCTGACGTGACATTGTGGAGGCCCCACGGCGGCAGCGCCGACCGCCAGGAGGAGGTGGCCCGGATGCACAAGGCGGTGTCCATCCTCATGTTCAAGGTGGAGGCCCAGGTCATCGCCCGGAACCCGGACTTCCAGATGCAGGGCCGGGATTATCTGAACCAAATCGACTATGCGGCGGGGACGGTGCTGTGCCAGGGCAAACGGTACCCCCTCCGGGACCGGGACTTCCCCACGGTGGACCCCGCCTGTCCCAGCGCCCTCAGCGCGGAGGAGTCCGCCGTCCTGGCGGACCTGGTCAGGAGCTTCCAGACCAGCGAGCGGCTCCAGCGGCACATCCGATTCCTCTATGCCAAGGGCACCGTCTACCGCTGCATCAACGGCAACCTGCTCTACCACGGGGCGGTGCCCATGACCGGGGAGGGCGACTTCGCCTCCGAAACCTTCGAGGGCCGCTCCTACAGCGGCAAGGCCCTCTTTGACTATTGCGACCGCCGGAGCAGACAGGGCTACTTCGCGCCGGAGGGCAGCCGGTCGCGCCAGGCCGGGCAGGACTTCCTGTGGTATCTCTGGTGCGGCTCCCTGTCCCCCATCTTTGGGCGCAGCGCCATGACCACCTTTGAGCGGCTGTACATCGCGGACAAGGCCACCCATGCGGAGGTGAAAGACCCCTATTACACCCAGATCAACGGCTCCCAGGCCGCGGAGGTGGCCGACCGGATTTTGAGGGAGTTCGGCCTCACCGGCCCCGGCTGCCACATCATCAATGGCCATGTGCCGGTGCGGGCCATCGAGGGGGAGAGCCCTGTCAAGGGCGGCGGCAAGCTTATCGTCATTGACGGCGGCTTCTGCCGGGCCTACCACAGCAAGACCGGTATCGCTGGGTACACCCTGATCTCCAACAGCCGGGGGCTGACCCTGCGGACCCACCAGCCCTTTGAGAGCACGGAGAAGGCCATCCGGGACGATGAGGACATCGACAGCCAGAGCGAGCATATCTACACCGCCCCCCAGCGGGTGCTGGTGCGGGACACCGATGAGGGCGCAGAGGAGTCCGCCCGCATCAAGGACCTGGAGCGGCTGGTGCAGGCGTACCAGAGTGGGCTGCTCAACGAAGGGGAATAAAGGCCGGGGACGGTAAATCGAGCCGTATCCCCTTCCAAAACTGATGAAAAGAGAACCCCAGTCCGCCCCGCCCGTGTCCTCCCCGTTCTATTCCGCCGCCCCGGACATACACTGTAGGGAGCCGTTGGACAGGGCGGAATGGAGGCGCATGGGATGGATGTCAAACGGGGAAGAAGCCGCCCCACCGGAGGGAAGACAAAACGGCGGCCCTGGTACGCCAGGGAGATCCTGCGCCTGCTGGCCGCCCTTGCCATTGCCCTGGCCGCCGGGCTGTGCGGCTGGCTGCTGCCGGGCGTGGCCGCCCACTGGAAGGACGTTTGCGGGACGCTGATCCTGTCACAGACAGACTTTGAGCAGGCGTTTTCCGACCTGGGGCAGGTGCTGACGGAGGGCGACCTCACCGACGCCCTGGAGGACTGGTGCGCCGCCGTCTTTGCGCCCCAGGCAGCGGAGGACGCCTCCGCCGCGGACCCGGAGGCCGCCGGGGACAACGCAGGGGCGGCGGAATCCGCATCGCCGGAGCCGGAAGGGTCTGGAAATGGGCCGACTTCGGAAGCCTGAGCCGGACGCCGGGGGACTTTGGTTTGGCCGCTGTTTCCTCTCCGCCGGGGCCGTCTTTTGGCTGACGCTGCTGTGTATGCGCTTTTCCGGGCGGCTGATGTCCGCCGTGCTCCTCTCCGCCGCCCTCCACGAAGGGGGGCATCTGTGGGCCTGCCGCCTCTGCAGAGTCCGGGTGCGGGCTGTGCGCATCACCGTTTGGGGGGCTGAGCTGCTGCTGGAGGAGCTGCACCGGCCCCTCCGGCGGCTTGCGGTGGCCGGAGCTGGGCCGGCGGTCAGCCTCCTGTGCGCCTTTGCTGCGGCCTTCGCCTTCCCCCGGCAGGGGTGGGCGCAGCTCTTCGCCGGGGCGAGCCTGATTTTGGGGCTGTTCAATCTGCTGCCTGTCCCGCCCCTGGACGGCGGGCGCATCCTCCTTGCCCTGCTGGAGCTGGCGGGGCTGGGCGTCCGGGCCGAGGGGGTCGTCTCCCGCCTGACCACGGCGCTGTTGGTGCTGTCCCTGGCGCCGGGGGCCGCCCTGGCCCTGGCGGGGAACCCCTCCCTGCTGCTGCTGGAGCTGTGGCTGCTGTTTCAGCAGCGGAACGATTGACGGCAACAGCGGATCGTGTGAAAACGCACGTCCGCTGTTGCCGTCTTTTTTCTCTGCTTCCCCGCAAAAAATTTGCAGTGCACCATATCCCACCGGCATAGGGTGCGCTGCAAATCCATATCGGTTACACCGGCTCGATCAGCATGGCCCGCAGCAGGCTGGGGATGCTGTAGTGCCGTTTCCCGGCGCCGTAACCGGTTTTCACCACCCGGAAGCGCTCCGGCAGGGCGTCCTCCGTCTTTATCGCCGCCGCAATAGCCGCGCCGGTGGGGGTGACCAGCTCCCCCTCCACCGGGAGGATATGGAGGTTCAGCCCCTGCCCGGCGGCGATGTTCAGGGTGGCGGGCACCGGCACCGGCAGCAGCCCGTGCTGACAGCGGACAAAGCCGCTGCCCTCATTCAGCACCGGCACCACCGCCTCGGTGACGCCCAGGTTGTCCAGGCAGACGGCGGCGGCCACGATGTCCACAATGGAGTCCACCGCCCCTACCTCGTGGAAATGCACCTGCTCCAGCGGTGCCCCGTGGGCCTGGGCCTCCGCCTGGGCCAGAATGGTGAAGATGCGCTCCGCCAGGGCCTTCGCGCCAGGGGTCAATGCCCCCGCTTCAATGATTTGCAGGATGTCCGGCAGGCTCCGATGGGCATGGGCGTGGGGATAATTCTGGTCGTGGGGGTGGGAATGGTCATGGTCATGGTTGTGTTCATGCTCGTGATCATGGTCATGCCCGTGGTCATGCGTGTGTTCATGGCTGTGGCCGTGGAGGTATTCCATATCGTGGTCGTGATTTTCGTGTGCGTCGTCCAACAGCACGGCGAAGTCGCAGGCGTCCAGCCCGGCCTTGGACACCCGGCCGATCTCCACTTGATAGCCCTCCACCGGGAGGCTGGCCAGGGCCTGCCGCAGCGCCCCTTCGTCCGCCCCCAAATCCAGCAGGGCAGCCACCGTCATATCGCCGCTGATGCCCGACGTACATTCCAAGTACAGTTTCATGTGGTTTTTTCCTCGCTTTGCGTTGCAATTCGGTTGATTTGTGTTGCAATGTAGCCTGCGCCGTAGCCGTTGTCGATGTTGACCACGGCGATGCCGTTGGCGCAGGAGTTGATCATGGTCAGCAGGGCGGAGATGCCCCCCAGGTTGGCTCCGTAGCCCACGGAGGTGGGCACCGCGATCACCGGCTTGTCCACCAGGCCCCCCAGCACGCTGGCCAGAGCCCCCTCCATGCCCGCCACGGCAATGACGCAGTTGGCCTGCTGAATGTCGTCCAGCCGGGACAGCAGCCGGTGCAGGCCGCTGACCCCCACATCATAAATCCGCTCCACATGGGAGCCGAAGTATTCCGCCGTCTGGGCGGCTTCCTCCGCCACGGCGATGTCCGCCGTACCGGCGGTGCAGACGGCGATGCAGCCGGTGCGGGCCTTCTCCGGCCCACGGATTTTCAAAATCCGGGAGAGGGGGTCATACTCCGCCTGGGGATAGCGGCGGGCCAGTGTCTCATACTGCTCCGGGCTGGCCCGGGTGCCAAAGGCCTCCCCCTCCGCCTCGTACAGCCGGGCGAAGATGGCGCAGAGCTGCTCCACCGTCTTGCCGCTGCAATAGACCACCTCGGCAAAGCCGGAGCGTAGCTTTCGGTGGGTATCCAGCCTGGCGTAGTCGCTGACCTCCGCAATGGGCTCCCGGCGGAAGAAACGCTCCGCCTCCGCCACGCTCATGGTTCCCTGCTGCACCTGTTCCAAAACTTCTCTGGCTTCCATGGCGATTTCCCTCCCCAATGCGGCGGGACGCCCCGGCCTTGTCACCGGCGGGGCGTCTCCCGGTTCCCTTAGTATACTCCGAATCCGACCCTGTTGGCAAGTCATTTCTTCGGTGAAGCATCCGCCGGGCGTCACCCTTCCGCTGCGCGTTTCCCCGCCGTCATGCCGGAGCACCAGGCCCAGTGGAGGTTGTACCCGCCGCAGTCCCCCACAACGTCCAATACCTCCCCGGCCAGGTACAGCCCGGGGCAGCGCTTGGAGGCAAAGCCTTCATCCACCTCGCTGAGCAGGACGCCTCCGCCGGTGACCTGGGCCTGGGTCCAGCCTGCCGTCCCGGTGACGGGGACGGGCCATGCCTTCATGCCGTGGGCCAGGGCCTCACGCTCTCTCCGGGACAGGCTCCCCGCCGGACGGGAGAGAGGGCCGACCCCTGCCGTGTGCATCACGGCGCAAAGCAGCCGCTTGTGAATCAGCCCCGGCAGGAAGCGCTCCAGCGGCGTCTCCGGCCACTGCCTGCACAGCTGCCCCAGCATTTGCGCCAGGTCTTCCTCCGTCCAGTCCGGCAGCAGGTCCACCGAGAGCAGGTATCCCTTCGGGCCAGCCCCCAGATAACAGGACAGCTGGAACACCGGGATGCCGGAAAGCCCCTGCTCCGTAAATTGCAGCTCCCCCGTCTCCGCCGCCACCGCCGACGATCAGGATGCGTTTCATCGCTTCACCTCAAGTTCTTCAGACGTTGCCCGGAGCCGGGGGAATGCCGTCCAGGGGGCCGTTCCGGGGGGCAGAGCGGAAAAGGCCACCCGCTCCTCCGTCTGGGGATGGGTGAAGGCCAGCCGGTAGGACCACAGCCCGATGCCCGCCTCCCCCGCCTCCGGCGCGCCGTACTTCCTGTCCCCCACCAGAGGCAGGCCCCGGGCGGAGAACTGGGCCCGGATCTGATGGGTACGGCCCGTTTCCAGCCGGACGGCCACCAGGGTCAGGCCGCCGACAGTCTCCAGCGCCTGATAGCGCAGTACGGCCTCCCGCACATCCCGTCCGGGCCGGGTGACCACATAGGTTTTCCGCTCCTCTTTGGAGCGCGCCAGCAAATCCCGCAGCTCCCCCTGTTCCTCCGGCGGAACGCCGTGCACCACCGCCAGGTAGTCTTTTTCCAGCCCATGCTCCCGCACCTGGGCGGACAGCCGGCGGGCCGCCTCCTTGGAGCGGGCCAGCACCATGACCCCGCCCACCACCTGATCCAGCCGGTGTACGGTGCGGAGGCAGGCGTGGGGGTCCCCCAGCTCCCGGCGGAGGCAGTCCGGCAGGCCCCCCGGCTCGTCCGTGGAGGGGATGCCGGCGGGCTTGACGCAGACCAGTATGCGGTTGTCCTGATAGAGGATGTCCATGGGCGGGGTCCTTTCCGGTTTCCGGTTTTGAGGGGTGGACAGGCAGCTTTCCCGCTGCCTTTTATGCAAAGTATACCAGACCCCCGCTTTGATTGCAACCAAAACTCACACCTTCGACAGAAAACGACTTATCGCTCGTTTTCTCTGGAAAGAGCGTTTACAATGCGTTACCAGTTTGTTTTCACTTTGTTCACATTCTTCATGTCCTTCTCTGGTATAGTACAATTAGTTCACTAAGAAACTATTACAGGGTGACTGAAATGAATGAGAATGATGTGATGGCAACCAGCCTTCTGATGAAACGGCTGTTTGAACGCAGGTCAAAGGCGCTGCTGGACGCCTGCCAGCTGCGCATGATCGAACTGGACATCCTGCTCTTCCTCTCCCGTTCACAAGTCGCCCTCACCGCAACGGACATCATCAAGGCCAAACACATCTCCAAGACCCACGTCTCCAAGTCCATTGAACGCCTGCACCGGCAGGGCTTCCTCACGCTGTATGAGGATGCGGATGACCGCCGCATCCTCCGTATTCAGCTGTTGCCCCGGGCCGATGCGGTGATCGAACAGGCTGACCAAATCCTCAGCCAGTGCAGGGACGATATGCTGAGCGGAATCACGGAGGAGGAGCTGGCCTGTCTCAGTGCGGTTCTCCGTAAAATTGCCCGCAATATTGACGATGCACTGAAGGCCGAATGACCCCTCCCCGGCCAGCCCTCCGGCACACCGTCCGTTCTGTCGGATATGCTTTTTTCCTCAGGTAGTTCACAAGTGAACCAAAACCCACAAAGGATGTGAACCGATGGACGACAGATATTTGATCGATGAGTACGCCCAGCAGAAAGCCCCTCTGTGCAATGCGTGCAATCAGGTGCAGCCGGCCCTCTATCAGGAGTACGGCGTTCAGCGGGGGCTGCGGGATGAGAACGGCAAGGGCGTGCTGGCCGGGCTGACCAACATCTCGGAAATCACCGCCTTCCGCACCGTGGACGGGAAGAAGGTGCCCAGCGACGGGCAGCTGCGCTATCGCGGCTATGACGTGAAGGATTTGGTGAACGGCAGCCGTGGGCAGCGCTTCGTGGCGGAGGAAGGGGCCTATCTGCTGCTCTTCGGCAAGCTGCCCACCCAGGAGGAGCTGGACGGATTTCACGAGGTCATCGCCTACGGCATGGATATGCCCACCAACTTCACCCGGGACGTCATTATGAAGGCCCCCAGTAAGGACATCATGAACTCCATGACCCGCAGCGTGCTGACCCTGGCCTCCTATGACGACCAGGCCACCAATCTGGAGCTGCCCAACGTGCTGCGCCAGTGCCTGCAGCTCATCAGCATCTTCCCCATGCTGGCCGTCTACGGGTACCACGCCTATAACCACTATAACAAGAACGGCAGTATGTATATTCACCGGCCTAACCCGGAGCTGTCCATTGCGGAGAACATCCTCCGGATGCTCCGGCCCAACATGGAGTACACTCCGCTGGAGGCCAACGTGCTGGACATCGCCCTGTTACTGCACATGGAGCATGGCGGCGGCAACAACTCCACCTTCACCACCCGGGTGGTCACCTCCTCCGGCTCGGACACCTATTCCACCATGGCAGCGGCCCTCTGCTCTCTGAAGGGGAGGAAACACGGCGGCGCCAACCTGATGGTGATGCGGATGATGGACGACATTCGGGAGCATATCTCCGACTACCAGGATGAGGACGAGATTCAAAACTACCTGAACAAGATTTTGAGTGGCGATGCCTTTGACCATCAGGGGCTGATTTACGGCATGGGCCATGCGGTCTACTCCCTGTCCGACCCCCGTGAAGTGATTTTGAAGTCCTTCGTGGAAAAGCTGGCAGTGGAGAAGGGCCGGGAGGCCGACCTGACCCTGTACAACAATGTGGAGCATATCGGCACCAAGCTGATTGCCCAGAAGCGGAAAATTTACAAAGGGGTCAGCCCCAACGTGGACTTCTACAGCGGCTTTGTCTACGATATGCTGGGGATTCCCATGGAGCTGTACACCCCCCTGTTCGCCATCGCCCGGGCGTCCGGGTGGAGCGCCCACCGCATGGAGGAGCTGTCCTCCGCCACGAAGATCGTCCGCCCCGCCTACCAGAGCCTGGTCAAGGGGCAGACCTATTATCCCCGTGAAGCACGCTGAGCGGACCGCAAGAACAGGAGGGACATTATGGAACAGGAACTCTATCAGCAGGCAGAGGAATTTTTTCTGAATCGGCTGGATATTGACAAGGTGTTCAGCGGCGTGGAAAAGACAGATTACGCCTTCCTCTATGCCATTTCCCAATGCCAGGCCGCCTCACAGCCCAACAACCGGGCCTACCTCTACCAGCTCTCTGAGCGGTTGGATATGCCCATCCCCAGAGTGTCCAGGGCGATCCGTCACCTGCAGGAAAAGGGGTATGTGACTTGGAAAACCGATGACGAGCTGGGCCGTACCTATGTGAAGCTCACCGGCATTGCGGTGAATCTGATGCAGAATATGAAGAACACCCTGCGGGATTACTATGTGGAAATTATCAACACCGTAGACAGTCAGGATCTGGAGGTCACCCTGCGCACCATGCAGCAGATTTCCGGGATCATCTCCGCCAAACAGGCCCAAAAGGACGGCGCGGACTGACCGCCGCCCCGTTTTCATCACCCAAAGGGCAAATGCGTCCGACCGGAGCCTTCTCCGGCCGGACGGTTTTCTTTTTTCCGCAGCAGGAGCTGATTCCACATTCTGCGCAAAAAGTGGCTGCCATGTAGAAAGAACAGAAATCGGTTGACAATTTCTTCCAACCTGCTATGATAGTGTCTGCTGCCCGCCCAGGCGCACCCTGCGCCTGAGGAACCGGGCAAGCGCGGCAGTCAGGGAGGACGAAGCGATGAAGGAGAGGACAAGGCGCATCTGGATGACCGTGGCAGGCGTCCTGCTCAGCGGCGTGATCGTGGGGCTGTTCAAGGCGTCTCGGCTGGGGGTAGACCCCTTTCAGGTGCTTTGCGCCGGGCTGAACCATGTGATCCCCATTCCCTTTGGGATACTGTACACCTGCATCAATCTGGTGCTGCTGGTGGGGATGTTCGTGGTAGACCGGCACTATATCGGTCTGGGGACGCTGATCAACCTGTTTCTCATCGGCTATGTGGCCCAGTACACCCAGGGGCTGATTCAGCGGCTGATCCCCGACCCCGGCTTGCCGGTGCGGGTGGGGATGCTGGCGGTGGCGCTGCCCTTCCTGTGCCTGGCCAGCTCCCTGTACTTCACCGCCGACCTGGGGGTCTCCACCTATGACGTGTGGGCGCTGGTGCTGGACCGACGGACGAAGGCCCCCTTCCGGCTCATCCGGGTGGGGACGGATCTGGTCTGTGTGCTGACGGGCTTCGCCCTGCTGGGGTTCCGGCCCAGGGGCGTGATCGGCGTGGGCACCATCATCACCGCCTTCTGCATGGGGCCGATGATCGACCTGTTCAACCGCAGGGTGTCGCAGCCGCTGCGGTACGGCAGGAAAACGTCTTGACAAATCGGGGGATTCGGTGCAAAATAAACGAAGAATCAAGTGTACCGCAGAAGGAGTGTCCCCCATGTCCAACTGGCAGAGATATACGGAATATAAGCAGTCCCTCTCCCCCCTGATGCGCACGCTGCTGCAAACGGGGGAGCTGGTGGTGATCGTCGTCGTGGTGCTCACTCTGTTCAGCACCTTTGCCGGAACCTCCAGCGCGACGCTGACTCTGCAGGACGACAGCCTTGTCCTGTCCTCCGGCGACGACCTGTCGGTGGAGGTGGCCTATGGGGACATCCAGTCCGTCACCCTGGAGGAGGTGCCGGACAGCTTCGGCACCTGTGTGGACGGCAAGGAGGGCCGCAGTTACGCCTACGGCGTCTGGCAGTCCGACACATGGGGGGAGTATATCCTGGCCGCCAAGACCAGCCTGACCCAGGTGATCGTCATTCGGACGGAGGAGCAGACCGTGGTCTTTAACTACGAGAGCGATGACGTGACCGCCCAGCTCTATGACTACTTTTTAGAGATGGCAACGGAATAAGCGCCGCCCGACGGCACAGCGTGCAAAACAACCCGCCCGCAGCTCCGGCTGCGGACGGGTTGTTTCTTTGCCGTCAGGTCTGGTTGGCCCGCCTGACCCGGAAGGCGTCAAAGCCGGGGTAGCAGGCGGCTTCCCCCAGTTCCTCCTCAATGCGGAGGAGCCGGTTGTACTTGGCCACCCGCTCGCTGCGGCTGGGGGCGCCGGTCTTGATTTGGCAGGTGTTCAGGGCCACCGCCAGGTCTGCAATGGTGGTGTCCTCCGTCTCCCCGGAGCGGTGGGATGCGATGGCGGCATATCCCGCCCTGTGGGCCAGTTGGATGGCCTCCATGGCCTCGGAGAGCGTGCCGATCTGGTTGGGCTTCACCAGGACGGCGTTGCCGCAGCCCAGCCGGATGCCTTTGGAAAGGCGTTGGGTGTTGGTGACGAACAGGTCGTCCCCCACCAGTTGCACATGGTCCCCCAGGGCGTCGGTCAGGGCCTGCCAGCCCGCCCAGTCCTCCTCGTCCAGGCCGTCCTCGATGGAGTAGATGGGGTAGGCTTCGCACAGCCGCTTCCAGTGGTCCGTCAGCTCTTCTGACGTGAACCGCTGTCCGCTTTTGGGCAGCAGGTAGTCCCCCGGCCCGGCCCCCTTCCACTCGCTGGCGGCAGCATCCAGGGCCAGCACAATGTCCCGGCCCGGCTGGTATCCGGCCCGGTTCACCGCCGCCAGGATAAACTGAATGGCCTCCTCATCACCGGAGAGGTCGGGGGCAAAGCCCCCCTCGTCTCCCACAGAGGTGGCCAGCCCCTTCTCCCGGAGCAGGGCCGACAGGGCGTGGAACACCTCGGCACACCAGCGCAGCCCCTCCCGGAAGGTGGGGGCCCCGGCGGGCATGATCATGAACTCCTGCACGTCCAGGTTGTTGGCCGCATGGGCGCCGCCGTTCAGAATGTTCATCATGGGCACCGGCAGGCAGCCGCCGTTGACGCCCCCCCAGAAAGCGGTAAAGGGGCAGCCCCAGCCCGTCCGCCGCTGCCCGGGCGCTGGCGATGGAGACGGCCAGGATGGCGTTGGCCCCCAGGCGGGATTTGTCCCCGGTGCCGTCCGCCCGGAGCATGGCCCGGTCTACGGCGAAAACGTCCGAGGCGTCCAGGCCGTGCAATACCGTCTGAATGGTGGTATTGATATGCTCCACCGCTTGTAAGACCCCCTTGCCGCCGAAGCGGGCGGCGTCGCCGTCCCGCAGTTCCAGCGCTTCAAAGGCCCCGGTGGATGCGCCGCTGGGGGCTATCCCCCGGCCCGAACTGCCGCCGGCGAGGAACACCTCCGCCTCCACCGTGGGATTGCCCCGGGAGTCCAAAACCTCCCGGCCCACCACCCGCTGAATCTGTAACTCGTTCATTGTGCCTGCATCCTTTCCTGCGAAGGGCTGCGCCCGTCCGCCGTTTGCCTGTAGGTTGCCCCGGCGGGGCGGGTCTATGCGCCCACAGGCAAAAAAGCGCGCCTGTCCCGGCGGAGAACCGGAGCAGGCGCTCTTTCAGACGACATTCACAGGCCGACAAAGTTTTCAAATATCATACAGACCCCCAGAATCAGCAGCACGATACCGGTGGCCCGATTGCTCGTCACCCCGTCCATTTTGTTGGCGAACTGGGAGGAGACCACCGCCCCGATCAGGGTGAACAGGCTGCACAGGATCAGGGCGGGGATGTAATCCGTCACCTCGCCAAAGGTGAAGTGGGATACCGCGCCGGTCAGCGCCGTAAAGGTCATGATAAACACGCTGGTGCCCACGGCGGTTTTCAGCTCATAGCCCAGGATGCAGGTCAGGATGAACAGCATCATCAGGCCGCCGCCCACCCCCATAAAGCCGCAGTAGAAGCCGATGAAGGCCCCGCTGAGGACGGACAGCAGCGCCTTCATCCGGTCGCTCCGCCGCTGGAAGGCGGGATGCTGCTCCGTGGCGGGATGTACGATGAACCGGATGCCCATGAACAGGGAGGTGAACACGGAGAAGTAGCCCATCTGCAGATCCGGCATGTACTGGGAGAAATAGCTCCCCACCACCGTCATCACCATCACGGACACCAGCATGAAGATCCCGTGCTTCAAATCCACGTTTTTATTTTTCTGATACACCACGGCGGTCATGGCCGAGGCCAGCACGTCGGAGGCCAGGCCGATGCCCACCGACTCATACCAGGGGTACCCCAGAAAGGAAATCAGCATAGGGGCAATCACCGTCGCCGCCGACAGCCCGGCAAAGCCGGTACCCACACCGGCGGCCGCCCCCGCAAACAGGCATACCAAGCATAGTTTTACCATTGTCTCTCATCCCGCTCTTCCCTGACGTCGCATATGTTGTTTTATTTTAACCGCTCTCCCCGGGGAGAACATGAACGACTTGTGAGTCGTTTGTAATTTTTTTGTAAATTCTGCGCCCCGGCGGCAGTGCCATTATTTTAGCCTTTTGTGGCCCGTTTGTAAAGAGGGAATCCGATTTTCCCGGCGCTCAGTGGGGAGTGTATCGTATGCGGCTGCACGGCTTCCGTCATGAGGAACCGCTCTGCGCGGGAACGGCCCTGTCTGATATTGCAGTTGCATTTTCCGAATCATATGTTATAATAATTGATGTCATTTACGGCCACATGCCCGGCAGCGATGCGCGCTGCCATTGTGCCGACCAATCTGACCTTGCTGCCCTTCCCCGGAGGGCGCAGCGGAAAGGAGAGAACCCTGTTATGTCTGAACAAGAGAACAATCCCATGCTGGACGAGTTCGAGCAGGATGAGCTGATCCTCACCGACGAGGACGGCAACGACATCACCTTCCAGCTTCTGGACGTCATCACCCACCAGGGCGGGCGCTACCTGGTGCTCCAGGACCCGGAGGATGAGAACTATGTGGTCATCATGCGGGAGGAGGAGCAGCACGGGGACGAGTCCACCTTCACCGAGCTGGAGGACGAGGCCCTGCTGGAGACCATCTTCGCCCTGTTTAAGGAGCGGAATCAGGAGACCATCGACTTCGACGATGAGGAGTAACCTCCTCTGCCGGACAAAGCAACACACCGCGGACGAGGCAGCCGCCTGCCGTCCGCGGTGTGTTTGTTTTGTCGTGTTTCCTATGCCTGCTTTTGGGCGTAGTCGCACCAGGGGGCCACGGGGCATTTGTCGCAGTGGGCCTTCCGGGCGGTGCAGACCGCCCGGCCGTGGAGCACCATCCGGTGACAGAAGTTGTTGGACTCCTCCGGCGGCAGCACCGCCCGGAGCTGGGCCTCCACCTTGCCGGCGTCCTTCGTGCCGTCGGTGAGGCCCATGCGGCCGGTGATGCGGATGCAGTGGGTGTCTGCCACCACGCAGCCCGGTTCGGCGAAGATGTCCCCCCGGACCAGGTTCGCCGTCTTGCGGCCAACGCCGGGGAGTTTTAACAGGTCGTCCATCTCCCTGGGGACCTTGCCGCCGAAGTCCCTCAGCAGCATTTGGGCGCAGCCCACCAGGTCCCGGCTCTTCCCGTTGTAGAAGCCGCAGGAATGAATGTACTCCCCCCACTTCCTTGGGGTCGGCCTCCGCGAAGGCCTCCAGGGTGGGGAACCGGGCGAACAGGGCGGGGGTCACCATGTTCACCCGGGCGTCGGTGCACTGGGCGGACAGCCGCACCGCGAACAGCAGCTCATAGTCCTTCTCATAGTGCAGGGAGCAGAGGGAGTCCGGGTACAGCTCCTTTAAGGCGTTCACAATGCTCCATACTTCGCTCTGTGTTTTCATGTGGTTCTCCTCTCTGGTGGGGTGGATGATGGTTGGGGACACCGGAAGTTTGCAGATTAAATATGAAATGTCTTTTGTTCCACTGCTTCATACAAATCTCTTCCCATTTTTTCTTCAAAATAGGATTTCAAATAAATATTACGATTCCATTTATCTTGAGCGTATGAACCATATCGACTTTTCACATCGTTCATGCGATCGATCATGTCCATTACAAAACCGGCGCCAGAGATTGCATCACACAACTGAATCAGCAGATCATAGTCATCATAAACCGCTTTCTCTAATTTCTCGATGATTTCTTCTGTTTCCGATTCTGTAGTATCTCGATTTCCGACATAATTATCAATGCTTTGAACATTAAAAGAATGTGTCAGACAGATTTGTGCCGCCTCGTCGTAACCCAATTCCATCATATAGTGGTAACCATCAATCACATGCCCCAAATGCCTTTTTCCGAATCTCCTGCCAATATCATGAAGTAATCCTACTATATACGCTTTATCAGCATCCATACCAGTTTGTTTTGCAATACACTGCGCACAATGGGCCACTGTTCTGCTATGATTTCCCCATGGTCCCGGATTCATCGGCTCGCTTTCCCTTAGAATCTTTTCCGCTCGTTCTCTTGTAGGCAACGTAAATGTCCTTCCTCTCTATATCCATCGACTTTGAATCGGTAAACCGGAATTTATTGATCATCGTTCTCTTTTTTGTCAGTATCATTATCATCCCGATTCAGCTGGGCGGCGCCTATGCACAAAAAGGCCGAGCCGAGGCACAAATACACGACGCTGAAATCACCGTCACTGAAAAAGCCGATGATGGCTGCTATGTAAAAGCAGACGGATGCAATGAAGAATAACGTTGCCGACGCTTTCTTGCCTTTCATGTTGATTTCCCCCCTTAAATTCAAAATCTGGTTCGTGGGCTGTTGGCCTGCGGCCCGGAATGCCTCACTCCCGCGTCAGGTTTTTCAGCCAGATGTACTTGTTGTACCGCCACCGGAGGAAGGGCACCTTCACGATTTCGTCCAGGCACATGAGGACGTACACGGCCATCACCGGCAGGTGCAGCGCAAAGCACCCCACCAGGGCCAGGGGCAGGGCAAAGCACCAGGTAGCCAGCAGGACGCTGACAGCGTCATACTTCGCGTCCCCGCCCGCCGGAAAGACGCCGCTGGTGAAGATGGTGTTATAGGAGAAAGCAAACAGATAGAAGGCGCTCATCACCAGCATCCCGATCAGATACTGCTTCGCCTGTGGCTCCAGAACGTAGAAGTTGTACACCAGCGGGCCGACGATACAGATCAGGCCCACGTTGGCCAGGCCGATGAGCAGCGCCACCGTCCAGAAGCGCCCGCCGTACTCCTTCGCATCCTCCAGCCGGTTTTGCCCCAGGAGGCCGCCGATCATGATGCCTGAGCCGCTGGCAAAGCCGTGGCCCAGACACTGCACCAGCTGCTGGGCCACCACGACCACGGAATAGGCCGCCGTGGCGTCCGTCCCCATATGGCCCATGAGGAAGGAGTGCATGGAGATGCTCAGCCCCCAGGACAGGGCGCTTGCCAGCATACTGGGGATGATTTTCCACAGGTCAGACTCCAGCGGTTTGGAAAATTTGGAGAAATCCGAAGCCTGCACCGCCAGCCGCTTCGTTTTCACCGACCAGACCAGGCACCAGATCAGAACGACGGCCTCCACCGCAATGGTGGAGTAGGCGCTGCCGTTGGCCCCCAGCCCCTGGAAGCTGCCGAAGCCGTAGACCAGGAAGATGTCCGCCGTCACGTCCACCACCACCGTCACCGCGGAGATCCAGACGCTCATGCGGGCGTAGCCGGAAATCTTCATGGCTGCCAGGTAGCACTGGGAGATGCTGTTGAACAGGTAGGAGAAACTGACAATGCGCAGATACCCCGCCCCGATGGTGATCAGCTCCTCCTCCGTGGTGAAGACGCGCATCAGCTGCTCCGGCCAGAGGAAGGCCACCAGGAAGAAGATGGCGGAAATCAGGGTCACATACCGGATGGCGGTACACAGGCAGTACCGGGCTTTTTTATCGTCCCCCTTCCCCCAATACTGGGCAATCAGGATGCCCGCGGTATTCGTCACCACGCTGACGAACAGCGACAGCACGAAGGAGATTTGATTCGCCAGGGAGACGGCGGCAATGGATTCCTGGGTCAGCCGCCCCAGCACCAGGGCGTCCGTGGCCCCCACCAGGGCGGTCAGCAGCTGCTGGAGGGCCAGGGGAACCGCCAAAGTGACAAGCTCCCGGTTAAAGTTCTTCTTTTTGACACGGTCCATCTCTGTTTTCTCTCTTTCTCCCGGTTATCCCCGCTGACACGCGGCGAGGAACGCTTCAAAAATTTTCCGGCTGTTTGGATTCACATGGTAATCAAATTCCGGGTGCCACTGGAAGCCCCAGACGAAGGGCTTCTCCCTGTGCCGGACGGCCTCCACCAGTCCGTCCTCCGACACGGCCATGACCTCCAGGTCGGCCCCCAGGGTTTTGACCGCCTGATGGTGATAGCTGTTGACCCCCATCCCCTCTGTTTGGAGCAGCGTATAGAGGGGCGTTCCCCTCTGAATCCTGACCCGGTGGGCCGCGTTGGTATAAGGCGGGGCCATATGATGCTCCACAGGGCTGTCAAACTCCGTGGGCAGATCCTGATACAGGGTGCCCCCCTGCAGGACGTTGATGAGCTGAATCCCCCCGGCAGATGCCCAGAACGGGCCTGTCCTCTGCCAGCGCCCTGGCGTACAGGGCGGACTCCATCCGATCCCTGGCCCGGCAGGTGGGGCCGCAGCGGGAACTGCGGGGCTGCCGGTAAAGGGCGGGGGATATATCGTGGCCGCCGGTCAGCAGCAGGCCGTCGCACCGGTCAAAGACCTCCAGCGCGTCCGCCTCCGCCTCTGTCAGCGGCAGAATCACGGGAATCCCGCCCGCCGCTGCGATGCCGTTCATGTAACCGGGGAGCATCCAGATGCTCTCCTTTTCGTCGTCCCACAGGGGGACGACTGCGATGAGTTTCTTTGCCATACGTCCGCCTCCTGAACAGTCTGTATGGTTGGGAAAGCTATCGTTCCCTCACAGGCTCCGGTACATCACATGGATGTCCTCATAGTGGCCGTCCTTCATTTGGAATCCTTTCGGTATCGTTCCAACCTCCTGAAAGCCCAGCCGTTCATATAAATGCCGGGCGTGGAGGTTGCTGTCCACCACCGCGTTGAACTGCATGACGGAAAAGCCGCTGCCCTTTGCCTGCTCCAGAGAATCCCGTACCAGCAGTTCCCCGATGTGCAGCCCTCTGGCCTCCGACCTGACGGCATAGCTGGCGTTGGCGATATGGCCGCACCGGCCGACGTTGTTGGGATGGAGAATGTACATCCCCAGTACGGCGTCGGTTTCCGTCTCCACCGCAATACCGGTGTAGGTCTGTGCGCGGAAAAAGGCGTCCGCCTCGGCCTCCCCAAGGCACTCCGTCTGGGGAAAGGCGACGCCCTCCTCCACCACTTCGTTCCAGATATGCCTTATCTCTGACAGATAAGCGGCGTCGTATTTCTTTACGATGATTGGCACGATTGATTCCTCCAGGTTCCGATTGAGTGCTTTATTTCTGTATGCCTGATAAAATGAAATTTATTTCTTTGTCCGTGTGTTTTTAATAAAAGGTCTATTCATGTATTTGGGGTTAATCAACAGCAAATAAATCAATACAACGACGACCAAAAGAACTGTGCTGACATGATGCATTTTACTGAAATAACCGAACAGGAAAATCACCGCTTGCACGCTACAATAGGCGAGTTCAATCATCACATTCCGTCTGTGCTGCTTTACATCCTTTTCATAGTTCAGGTTATGCATCATCCATATAGAAGCAAGCAGAATTGGAACCGCCTTAATCATAATCTCAATCATCTTATCTGCTCCGTTGGTTGCTCCAAATGGCTGCATAGCAACATTTAAAAATGCAGCTTGCACGATGATGGCTATTTTAGTTAGATTTAGATGCAAAATATGGTTGTCTTTCCTGACCTCCCTGATTTGTGGAAGGTCATCATCGGTGTCAAAATCATCGTTCAGCAGATAGTCAGAAGTCACGCCAAAAGCCTTACTCAGCTTTGCGACATTGTAAGCATCTGGCACCACCGTACCATTCTCCCAACGAGATAATAGTCTGTCTTGAAACATTCAATTTTTCTGCCAAATCTTCCTGGGACAGTTCCTGCCTTTTACGCAAGGCAACAACTTTCTCTGATAATCTCATAATCAATACCTCCGTGGTTTTTGATACAATGATTGTAGCAGAGCAGATGCAGAATATCCACCACACCAAGTTTACATTGCTGCAACAGGTTGTTTACATTGCTCCAAATTCCGATTTGCGGGCCGACCTGACAGAGAGCCTCACCCCGTGAAGGAAATCCGTTTCTCCAGCAAATCCAGCGGCACCCGGCTGTCTCTGGCCGGGCCGATGTAGTAGAAGCCGTTGGCCCGGTAGAACCGTTTGCCGTACTCGTTCACCGGGGAGCAGCGGAGCCGGAGCTTCTCCCGGCCCAGGGGGCGGCAGACGCTGACCGCCTCCCCCAGCAGCTGCACCCCCAGCCCGTTCCCCCGGTAGTGGGGGCAGAGGTAGCAGAAGGAGATGAAGCCCACCCGGGCCTCCGCGTCCCGCTCCAAGTCCAGCTGGAGCATCCCCACGATGCGCTTGCCGTGCATGACCACCCGGACGCTGCGGGGCTGGTACTCCGAGGCCCGCAGGGCCGCCCGGTAGAAGCCCTCCCCGTCAAAGAGGGCGGAGCCGTGAATCTGCCGCCAGGCGTCCTGGCGGAATTGCAGGTAGAGCTGCCGCTCCCCCACCGGGTCCCAGTCCCGGAACCACAGGTTGGCCTCGGAAATGCCGCTGGAGCCTTTCCACCAGGTCTGCTTTCCCAAGGTGGACAGTTCCCCCGGCAGGTGGCAGGCGTCCGCCTCCCACAGGATGCGGGGGGTGTCCCCCTCAAATTCAATCAGGGAGACGCCGGTGTTGTCGCTGCGGGGCACGTCCTTCAGCCGCTCCAGCGGCCAGCCGTGGCACCAGCACAGGAAGGTGCGGATGGCCATGGAATGGCTGACGCAGGCAATGGTTTTCCCCTCCTGCTCCCTGGCCAGGTGGAGATAGGCGGCGATTTGCCGGGCCTGGAGCTGTTGGTAGTCCTCCCCCCAGCGTGGGGGTTGATAGGCCGGGTCGGCGGAGCGGAACCGGCGCATGGTCTCCGGAGCCAGCTCCATGGCCTCGCCAAAGGGCATATCCTCCCATTGGCCCATGTTGATTTCGATGAGGCCCCTGTCCCGGTACAGGGGGACGCCCTGCTGGTCGGAGATGGCCCGGCCGGTCTCAATGGCCCGGTAGAGGGGGCTGGCAAAGACGGCGTCCGCCGGGGTTTTGGCAAACCGCTGCCGCAGGGCGGCGATCTGCCGCCTGCCCCGCTGGGTGACGGCGGAGTTGTAGTGCCCCTGTATCCTGCGGTACAGGTTGCCCTCCGCCTCCGCGTGGCGGATGATGTAAATTCGTGTCATGTTCGTTCTCTCTCTGTAAAAGGATGCATCCGGGTGGTGATTTTTTCGTATTCTCCTTAGGAATGGTTCTCAAAAGGAAATAGGTGTTTGCCCTTGCCAGGGCGGGGCCTACTTTTCTTGCTCCGCCAAGAAAAGTAGCAAAAGAAGGCGGCTCAAGAGGGAGTTCTGCGAACCCCCTCTTAAAAATCTCCCCGTATCCCGCTGGGGCTTCGCGCTGTCCGGCCGTCAAGTGGTCTATCAGGCAACAGACGATGTAACTTGTCACGCACCAAAGCTGCCGCCGATGGCGGCTGGGTACGATTGCCACCCGTTCCGCCCCGCCGAAGGCGGGCGGAACGGGGCGTCAATTTTGTTATCCTTTGGTCGCTGAAATCTTGCTGTGAGGATACGCTTTTCCCCTCACCCCAGGATGGATGGTCTCTTAAGTCGGCTCACCAGGGCTGCACCGCCCCCGTCAGCTGTGTCACCGAGGTCAGCCCCTGGGCGGCGCACAGCGCGGCCAGCTCGTCCCGGGTGCGGATGGGTGCATAGGGGTCAGCGAAGCAGGCGGTGCCCACCGCCACGGCGGTGGCCCCGGCCAGCAGCATCTGGGCCGCGTCCTCCCCCTTGGCGACGCCGCCCATGCCCAGGATGGGAATCTTCACCGTCTGGGCCACCTCCCAGACCATCCGCACCGCCACCGGCAGCACCGCCGGGCCGCTGAGGCCGCCGGTGTTCATCTTCAAAATGGGGCGGCGGGTGTTGACGTCAATGCGCATCCCCCGGAGGGTGTTGATGAGGGAGACGCCGTCCGCCCCGGCGTCCTCCACCGCTTTGGCGATGAGGGTGATGTCCGTCACGTTGGGAGACAGTTTGATGATGACGGGCACCTGCCCCGCGTGGCGTTTGGCGCACTCCGTCACCTCGGCGGTCATCTCCGGCACCGTGCCGTATTGCAGGCCCCCGCACTTCACGTTGGGGCAGGAGACGTTCACCTCGATCATATCCACCCCGGCGTCGGCCAGCTTTTCGCACATCTCGCCGTATTCCTCCGGCGTATTACCGGAAATGTTGCAGATAATCTTGACATCGTGGTTCCGCAGCTCCGGCAGCTCCTCCGCGATGAAACGGTCCGCGCCGGGATTTTGCAGCCCCACGGAGTTCAGGATACCCATGGGGGTCTCCGCAATGCGGGGCGGCGGATTGCCCTCCCTGGGGTGGAGGGTCAGGCCCTTGCAGCAGATGCCCCCCAGTTCGGACAGGTCATAGAACTGGCCGTATTCCCGGCCAAAGCCAAAGGTGCCGGAGGCCACCACGATGGGGTTCTTCATGGTCATCCCCGCCAGGGTGACGCTCATATCCACGCCGTTGATCACGCTCATGCCCAGTCCACCTCCTCTGCCCGGAACACCGGGCCGTCCTTGCAGACGTGGCGGTTGTGGCCCCCCACGCTGCATGCACAGACCAGACAGGCCCCGATGCCGCAGCCCATCCGCTCCTCCATGGAGACCTGGCAGGGCACGCCCTGCTCTCTGGCCGCCAGGTACACCGATTTTAACATGGGTTTCGGCCCGCAGGCCATGACGCAGGAGATGGCCTTGTCCGCCGCCAGCTCCCGGCTGACCAGGACGTTCACAAAGCCGTGGTAACCCACGGTGCCGTCGTCCGAGGCGATGCGCACCGGACAGCCCGCCGCCTCAAAGTCCTCCGTCAAAATCTCCAGCGCGGCGGTGCGGAAGCCCACGGCGGCCACCGCCCCGTGGCGGGCCTGCTTCGCCGTATACAGCATGGGCGGGACGCCGATGCCGCCCCCCACCACCAGGATTTTCCCGGCTTCGGGATACTCCCAGCCGTGGCCCAGAGGGCCCAGGACGTCCACCTCATCGCCGGGCCGGAGGGCGGCCAGATAGCGGGTGCCCTCCCCCTTCACCTGAAAGACGATGCGGAGGGTGTCCCCCTCCACGTCGCAGATGGAGATGGGCCGGCGCAGCAGCAGGCCCGCCCCGCAGGACAGGTTGACGAACTGCCCCGGCCGGGCCTGCCTGGCCATCTCTCCGGCCTCCAGCACTTGGGAGAATATGCCGGGGGCCAGCTCCCGGGTGGTCAGCAGCTTACAGATTTTTTGCATGGGCATAGGTTGCCCCTCCTTCTCTCGTTTCAAATGCCGCAATAGCGCTCATCAGCGGATGGGGGTGATGGCGGTGATGGCGTCCCGCATGGCGATGGCGGCGTTCCGGGCGGCCTCGCCAAAATCCTCGCCGTTTCGCCCGGTCTTTTGCCAGGCGCACATGATGCCCCGGGAGGAGTTGACAATTGCCCCGTGGCCCTGGCTGTCAAAGGCAAACTTCACATCCTCGGCGGTGCCGCCCTGGGCCCCATAGCCCGGCACCAGGAAGAAGGTGTGGGGCAGGGCCTTCCGCAGCTGGGCCAGCTGCTCCGGCCAGGTGGCCCCTACCACGGCCCCCACCCGGTTGTAGCCGTAGGCGTCCTCATACCCTGCGCCCCAGTTGGCCACCAGGTCGCCCATCACCTCATAGACCTTTTTGCCGTCCAGCTCCAGGTCCTGCAAATCCACTGCGGAGGGGTTGGAGGTGCGCACCAGGGCGAAGAGGGCCTTGTCCTCCTCGTTGGCCACCTTCAGGAAGGGGTTGATGGCGTCCGCCCCCATGTAGCCGTTGACGGTGACGCAGTCCGCGTCAAAGCAGGGGAGTTTGGCGGAGCCCACCGCCGTTTTCCCCAGCCAGCCCTCCGCATAGGCGGAGGCGGTGGCGCCGATGTCGCCCCGCTTGATGTCCGCGATGACGTACAGGCCCTTCTCCCGGGCGTAGCGGATGGTGCGCTCCATCATCTCAACGCCCTCCCAGCCCAGCAGCTCGTAGTAGGCGGCCTGGGGCTTCACCGCCGGGACGATGTCGCAAAGTGCGTCCATCAGCCCGCAGTTGAAGGCGAAGATGGCCTCAGCCGCCGCCTTCCGAGTTTCGCCGTACTCCTTCACGGCCTGCTCCGCCAGGAAGGGGGGCACATAGGACAGCCGGGCGTCCAGCCCGGCCACGGTGGGGTTGCCGGTGGCGATGATTTTCTCCTGTAACGCTGCAAAAGACATGGTGTTGTTCTCCTTTTTTGATGTTTTTCGGGGTAATACGCTTGTGGGG
>JAJQBL010000144.1 GCA_021203325.1 Clostridiales bacterium
TTATAGAAAAGAATGGCCAAAATTGCAAGAGAAGAATGAGAAAAAGGAAAATTTTTTCCGATTTTCCGCACACTGCTTCCCGCAGGGAACGGGTTCCGCCCCGTGGAAAAGTGCTTGCAGCCCGGCGTCCGGTTATGGTATACTGTAGGCAGAAAATCAGCGGCGCTGCCGCCGCAGGAAGACGGAGGTAACCACATGCAGTCAACTGTTTATTTCACAAAAGAGATCTCACCCCAGCGCACCATCGATCTGTACAGGGCTCTGGGCCATCCCCTGCCGGGGAACATCGCCGTCAAGCTCCACTCCGGAGAGGTGGGGAACCAGAACTTTATCCGCCCCGCCTTCTACAAGCCCATCATCGACCTTGTGGGGGGCACCATTGTGGAGTGCAACACCGCCCATGAGGGCAAGCGCAACACTACCCAGGCCCACTGGGAGACCATGAAGCTCCACGGCTGGACGGACATTGCCCCGGTGGACATCATGGACGAGGACGGCGAGATCGTCCTGGACATCCCCGACGGCAGGCGCATCCAAAAGAACTATGTGGGGAAAAACCTGGCGCGGTATGACTCCATGCTGGTGCTGTCCCACTTCAAGGGGCACCCCATGGGCGGCTTCGGCGGGGCGCTGAAGAACATCTCCATCGGCATCGCCTCCTCCCACGGCAAGGCCTATATCCACGGGGCCGGCGTGGAGGAGGAAATCTGGACCGCCGACCACGACTCCTTCCTGGAATCCATGGCGGACGCCGCCTTCTCCATCGTACGGCACTTTGACGGCAACATCCTGTTCATCAACACCATGTGCAATATGTCGGTGGACTGCGACTGCTGCGCCGTGGCGGAGGACCCCGCCATGGCGGACATCGGCGCCCTGGCCTCCACCGACCCCATTGCTCTGGATCAGGCCTGCCTGGACCTGGTGTACGCCTCCAGCGACCCCGGCCGGGATCACCTGCTGGAGCGCATCGAGAGCCGCAACGGCGTCCACACCGTAGAGGCCGCCGCAGCCCTGGGCTTCGGCAGCCGGGAATACAAACTGGTCAACATCGATTGAACCGCCGGTTCAGCCGGCCGCCCGTGGCGGCTGGCTGAACTTTTTGTATATACAAGGCTTTATATTACGTTTTGTAATACTTTAGTTCTGAGTGTTCGGTGCTCCCACGCCCCGCATTGCCAATGTTTTCAACTGAAAGATACAATCTATCCTGAGTTGAGAAGAATCACATATCCTCACAGTCAGATTTCCACTACCAACGGGCAATAAAATTGCGCGTTCCGCCCGCCTCCGGCAGGGTGGAACGGCAATCCCCGCCAGCCGCCATCGGCGGCAGTCTCACCAGTTAGAAGTTACTTCGTCTCTGACGGGATAGGCCACTTGCAGGTTGGACAGCGCGAAGCCCCAGCGGGATAGGAGAGGGATTCTTAAGGGGGAGCGAGGCCCCGAGCTTCCCCTTAAGCCGCCCTCTTTCCCCCATTTCTCGGCGGAACGAGAAATGGGGCCCCCGGAGGGAAACCACTTATTTCCTTTATCAATCCTTGTCTAAGGAAGAAATGCAGCTGGGCGCAGGGGACACACTCCCTCGCCCCCTTTCGGGCAAACCACCAGTATCCACCCCAAACTTCCGCCGTTTTTGCCGATTTGTTTCTTGACGGAAAGGGCCGCGGCGGCTATAATTGACACAACATCTGTCAAGACAGGTGAATACCACTCTTCACCGCCGCCGGGGAAGGGAAGGAAGTAAAACCATGAAAGAATTTTTAAAGCGAAAAAACATCGTCATTTCCCTGAAGCGCTACGGCATTGACGCCATGGGCTCCATGGCTCAGGGGCTGTTCTGCGCCCTGCTGATCGGCACTATCCTGAACACCCTGGGGACACAGTTTAACATCGGATTCCTGACCGCCGACATCGGCGGCACCGGCTACACCATCGGCGGCTTCGCCACCGCCATGTCCGGCCCGGCCATGGCCGCCGCCATCGGGTACTCCCTGGGGGCGCCGGGGCTGGTGCTGTTCTCCCTGATTCCGGTGGGCTTCGCCACCAACGCCCTGGGCGGGGCCGGGGGGCCACTGGCCGTGCTGATCGTCGCCATCGTGGCGACGGAGTTCGGCAAGGCCGTGTCCAAGGAGACGAAAATCGACATTCTGGTGACCCCCTGCGTCACCATCCTGGTGGGTGTGGGGCTGGCCGCCCTCATCGCCGCCCCCATCGGCAGGGCCGCCAGCGCCCTGGGCCAGGTCATCATGTGGGCCACCGATTTGCAGCCCTTCCTGATGGGCATTGTGGTGTCCGTGCTGGTGGGCATGGCCCTGACCCTGCCCATCTCCTCCGCCGCCATCTGCTCTGTGCTGGGGCTGACCGGTCTGGCAGGCGGCGCGGCGGTGGCCGGGTGCTGCGCCCAGATGGTGGGCTTCGCCGTCATGAGCTTTAAAGAGAACCGCTGGGGCGGCCTGGTCAGCCAGGGCATCGGCACCTCCATGCTGCAAATGCCCAACATCGTAAAAAATCCCCGCATCTGGATTCCCCCCACCCTGGCCTCCGCCATCACCGGCCCCATCGCCACCTGCGTGTTCAAGCTGACCATGGACGGCGCGCCGGTGTCCTCCGGCATGGGCACCTGCGGCTTTGTGGGGCAGATCGGTGTCTACACCGGCTGGCTGGCGGACATCGAGGCGGGGACGAAGGCCGCCATCACCGCCTTTGACTGGGTGGGGCTGGTGCTGATCTGTTTCGTGCTGCCCGCTGTGCTGTCCGTCCTCTTCTGCGAAGCGGAGCGGAAGATGGGCTGGATCGGGGAGAACGACCTGAAGCTGGAAGGGTAATGGGATAGCTATTAACTATTAGCTGTTAGCTGGGGCGGCTGTCTCCTTAGACAAGGAAAGATGAAGGAAACAGCATGTTTGCCCTTGCCAGGGCATGGCCTGCTTTTCTTGCTCCGCCAAGAAAAGCAGCAAAAGAGGACGACTCAAGAGGGGGACCTGCGGCCCCCCTCTTAAGAATCTCCCCGTATCCCGCTGGGCTTCGCGCCGCCTGACCTGCAAGTGGTCTGTCCCGTAAGAGACGATGTAACTTGAAAGGCACCAAAGCTGCCGCCGATGGCGGCTGGCAGGGATTGCCGTTCCGCCCTGCCAAAGGCGGGCGAAACGAGCAATTTTATTATCCTTTGGTCGATGAAATCTGACTGTAAGGATAAGCTATAGCCTCTGATGAAAAAACGATGGATTATTACGTTTTTTCATCAGAGGCTATTTCCCCGCAGTTCAGACAGAGGTTATCTATCGTTGGATAACCAAATTGGCACCCTCGTATAACTAACGAGGCCCCGCCGTCCGGCGGGGCCTCCTTGTTTGCGGTTGTCGCAGTGTTTCCGCCGGGACGTCACTCCCCAACGGAGGGCTTGGTCATCATGGTGTGGGTCAGCTTGGCCATGTTGACCCCGCCCATGTGGGTGGCCGCCTGGCCCAGGCGGAGGACCTTGCTCTGCCCCTTTTGGACGGGCAGCCACTCTGCCAGTCCCTCCCCGTTGGGGTTGCCGGACCTGGCGAAGTTGGTCAGATAGTCCGCCATCTCGCCGGAGAGCTGCCGGTCCCGGTCGGTCATGGGCCGCCAGCAGTGGTCCAGGGTGCCGAACCAGTACCACAGGTCGCTGGAGTGCCAGGCCCCGCAGTCGTCGCCGGGGAGCTGCCGGTCAAAGAACCAGGCATAGCTGGGCTGCCGGCCCTGGTCGGCCTGGAGGCGGCACCAGCCCTTTGCCATCTGAAAGACGATGGGGGGCACGATGTCCTCGCTGTTGGAGCCCATCAGATAGGGGATGTTCAGGGCGTTGCCGGCCTTGGCCCCCTCCGCGTTGGTGCAGGGGATCAGGTTCCCGTCCACGCAGGGGGCGCAGCTCATGCCTGCAACCTTCTGTGCCTTCTGCTCCGCCTGCCAGGCGGAGAACAATTCTCCAACCGGCAATGCCCGGAAGGCGGCCAGGTCGGCGCAGCCGGCCCGCTCCATGACGGCCTGCCAGAAGGGGTAGCTGTCGGCGGCGGGCCTCACGTCGAACATCTTGTTGACGCCGCCGGCGCTGCTCATCACCGCTTTGGCTGCCAGCCCTTTCGTCAGAGGGCTGAGCACCAGCTGCTGGACGCTCATGGCCCCGGCGCTCTGGCCCATCAGGGTGATGTTGGCCGGGTCGCCGCCGAAGGCGCTGATGTTGTCGTGAACCCATTGCAGGGCGGTGAGCTGGTCGTAGATGGCATAGTTGCCGGTGTGGCCGCTCTCCTCCGCCAGCTCTGGCAGGCAGACGAAGCCCATGGGGCCGAGACGGTAGTTGATGGTGACGGCGACGACCCCCTTCGTGGGCCAGACGGGGCCGTCGAAGTGCTTCTCATGGCCGCAGCCGCCGGTGAAGCCGCCGCCGTGGATGTAGAAAATCACAGGCAGCCTGCTGTCCGGCCCGGCGTCCGACCGCGTCCAGATGTTCAGGAAGAGGCAGTCCTCGCTGTAGTCGTAGTGCTCCCCCTTGCGGAACTCGTTGTAGTAGAACGCCTTCTCTGGCATCTGGGCCTCGTCGTAGAAGGCCCGGGGCTGGAAGCTGCACGCGCCGTACCGGGTGGCGTCATAGGTGCCCTCCCAGTGGGTGACGGGGGTGGGGTATTCCCACCGCCCGGCGGTGGCATAGCGGATGCCCTTGTAGGCGGTGACCCCCGGCCACTGGCAGGTTGTGCCCGCCACAGGGCCGCAGGGGGTTTGGATGGTTTTGTTCATAAGAATCGCTCCCTTCAGGATAGGCCGAACACCCGCCGGGCGTTGCCCCGGCAGATTTTTTCATAGGCGCTTTGGCTCAGCCTCCCCGCCGCCGCCTGCTCATCCAGCCAGCCCCCCAGGGGGAAGACCATCTCGGTGTTCACCATGTCGGTGGCGAAGAACAGCCGGTCGGCATAGGTTTCCAGGAAGTCCAGGCCGAAGGCCGGGTCCCGCATGACGGCGCAGCCTGCGCTGTTGGCGGAGAGGTCGCCGCAGAGGTTGGGGTATCTGGCGAACAGCTCCGGCACCCGCCCGCCGGGGCGGACAGGGCCGCTGCCCCACTGGTTCCGCTGCTCTTTCCCGGTGGGGGCGTCGCCGCTCATCTCAATCCAGAAGGTCTGGCTGTGGCCCAGGAACAGGGTGTCCGGGAAACGCCGGAGGCACTGCTCCAGCAGGGGCAGGCCGGGGTCGTCCACCACGCCGTAGCTGTAGCCCACCTCCGGGCTCATGTGGAAGGTGACGGGGAGGCCCAGCTCCCCCGCCGCCCGGAACACCGCCTGCAAAAACGGGTCGTCCAGCCGGCGGTTCAGCATCAGCTCCCCGATGCCCACAGCGCCCTCCGCCTTGCACCGGGCCAGCCGGTCGCAGACGGTGGCGGGGTCGCCCCCGTCCAGGTTGCACATCCAGGCGTAGCGGTCCGGCATGGCGTCGGCAATGGCCCTGTTGTCGGCGTTGGAGCCAAAGGGGACAGGGGGATGCTCGCCGGAGGACATCAGCACGCCCTTGCCGATGCCCAGCGCGTCCAGGTGGGGCAGCATCTCCTCATAGGAGGAGATGAAGCCTGCGCCGGTGCGGGGCTGGGGGGTGCGGCTCAGGTGAAGGTGCAGGTCAATTTTTTCCATGACAGTTCCTCCTTCTGCCGGGCGCACATCACTCAGCGTTCTCCCCGCTCCTGGCGGCGTCGCGGCGCTCCTTCAGCACGGCATACATGGTGTTGGTGGTCTTGTTGTCCAGGTTGAAGATCAGGCCGACGCCCACCAGCTCCAGAATGCAGGTCAGCACGGGGATGATGTTGACCAGATAGTAGATGCTGTTGACGGTGGCGGCGGACTGCACCACGTTGGTGCCGGAGACGTAGCCGATGGCGGTCAGGGCGGTGGCGGCACCGGTGGAGGCGATGGTGGAGCCGATCTTCCGGCTGAAGGTATACAGGCTGTACATACTGCCGTCACTGCGGAAGTTGAACTTCCACTCGCTGTAATCCAGACAGTCGGCGACCAGCGCCCAGATCAGCATGACGAAGGCGTTCTGACCGGTGGTGGCCAGCAGGTTCAGGACGGTGTAAAGCAGTGCGCTCTGGATGGGGAAGAGCAGGATGAGGAGGGAGAACACAAGATTGTAGGCGCTGGCGGCCAGAATGACGTTGCGCTTGCCGAAGCGGTTGACGATTTTGGGCACCAGGATGAAGCACAGCAGCAGGACCGGCAGGGTCAGGATGCTGTACAGGGTCATCATGCTGGTATCCTGATAGTACTCCTTATAGATGTAGCTGCGGACCTGGGCCGCACCGGTGATGAAGAGCATGGAGCCGATGGTGCCCACCATGACGCCGATCAGGGGGCGGTTCTTGAAGGCGGCCTTCAGCACCTTGCCGTAGTTGAACTTCTCACCCTGGCCCTGTTCAACATGGACGCGCTCCGGGGTCAGATGGCACAGCAGGCAGTAGCAGATGATGCAGAGGACGCCGAAGATGACGGCCAGCAGGGTGAAACGGCCGGGGAGGATGTTGGAGTCGGAGTCGAAGCAGAAGATGGGGACCATGGACAATGCGGCGATGCCCACGATGGTGCCGCCGATGCTGCGGGCGCGGGACAGCTTGGCCCGGTCCATGGGGTCCTGAGAGACCACGTTGGCCATGGCGCCGAAGGGCATGGAGGCGCCGGTGTACATCATGCCGTAGAAGATGTAGACAAAGGCGACCCAGGCATGGAGGGCGATGCCGGTGAAGGGCACGTTGCTAAAGCACAGCACGCCGGACAGGGCCAGGGGGATCATAAACAGCTTCGCCCAGGGCTTGAACTTATCCGCCGTCTTGCCAAGGTGCCAGCGGTCGGGGAAGGAGCCCATCAGGGGGTCGTTGACGGCGTCCCACAGACGGGCCACCAGGAAGAGGGACGCCATCCATGCGGCGCTGATGCCCAGGACGTAGGTGCAGAAGGTCAGGAAGTAGGAGTCGACGAACAGGTTGACGAAGCTGCCGGCCATATCGCCGCAGACGTAACCAGCCTGGTCACGGACGCCAAAGGGGCGGACTTTTTTGGTTTCTTGTTCCATGATAATTCTCCTTTATGCAGTTGTCAAGGAAGTTTCGCTCCGGGATGCCAGCGCTGGTCCCATCCCGGTTCCTGCCTTTATCATACGCCAAAACTTGAAACAATAAAATTGCAATAAATCGCCAAAAGATTGCAAATCCGGCAAACCCGTGGTATAATCAACAAAATAGAACCGCAGGGAGGCGCAGATTTGTGAAATTATCCGAAATGAAGCGAATCACCGATTACAACAGCCGTCAGTGGAACGCCATGTCCCCGCAGGAAAAACGTCAGACGAGGCAGGACTTCACCGATGCAACCGGGACGGAAAATCTCTATCAGGAGCTGGAGATGAGCTCCCCCTTTGTGGACGCCCATGAGGATGTCAGCTATTCCCCGGACGCTGACGACGTCCAGCTTCACAGCCACACCTTCTATGAGGTGCTCTGCTGCCGCTCCGGGAACATTGAGTACCTCATCGGCGCCGACCGGTACCGGGTCGCCGCCGGGGACATTATCTATATTCCCCCCGGCGTCAGCCACCGGCCCATCCTCCCCGAAGCCATGACCATCCCCTACCGCCGTTACGTGCTGTGGATCAGCCCGTCCTTCCAGGCGCAGCTGGCCGCCAACTGGCCGGAGATGAAAGAAAAAAATGGCCGCTCCGGCGTGCTGCGCACCGCCGGAACGGAGTGGGCCTCTTTGCAGGACGCCTTCCGCCGTGGCTGCGAGAAGGCAGAGCGGGAAGAACCTGGGTGGCAGATGTAGCTCTACGGCAATATCATGCAGATGACGGCGAATATGATGCGGGCCCTCTCCCCCAATGGGCCGGAGCCCGCCCTGCCGGAGCAGCGGGAGCTGGTAGACCATGCCACCCTCTATGTGGAGACCCATTTCGCGGAAAAAATCACCCTGGAGGGGGCGGCTCAGGCCCTGCTGGTCAGCCAGAGCGCCCTCCAGCAGACTTTTCATAATAAGCTGGGGGTCAGCTTCTACCGCTTCGTCACCCAGCGGCGGCTGATTGCGGCGAAGAACCTGATTCTGGAGGGCCGGCCCCTGACCTCCGTGGGGGAGCAGGTGGGCTTTTCCGACCACTCCACCTTCTACCGGGCCTTCCAGAAGGAGTACGGCATCTCTCCCTCCCAGTACCGCAAGCTGCAGGCCGGGGCCGGAGGGTGAGGCCGTCGACTTTCCGTTTAGCTGTCCGAAGAAAATTTGGCCGAAAGACAACAGGCGGCATTGCCTTTATGGGATGAATCTGCTATAATGTCGGCATATCCCGCATTTTTGCGGCTCCGTCGGCGGGAAACCCGGCGGAGGATTCTGTTACGGCAGGACGGCTGCGCCTGGCTTCCCCGAAGCGGAGCCCGCCCGTTTGGATGGTCATAAAGGAGTGCAGCATGGCAGACAAGACAAAACGCAAGCACGCGCGCTATCCCAAGGTCAGGAAGGAACCCTGGCGCCCGCTGGAGGGGGCCGTCTTTGTCCTGGCGGTGGTGTTCGCGCTGATGATCACCTGGAACGGCATCGCCGCCGTGGTGCGCTCCATCCAGGCGGACAGGCTCGCCCAGCAGGCCGCCGACGCCGAGTCGGAGCCGTACTACATGACCTTCATCCGGGGCGTGTGGAATGCCGCCGTGGGCACCGACGAGGAGGAGGGCGCAGAGGAGGGCGAGAACGAGAACGATGACGAGTTCACATACGACACCACGGTGGACATCTCCGCCTACGCCGACGACACCGGCTATGCCGGCCGGCTCTACCAGCTGAAGGACGAGTACGACCAGGTCTATGCCATCCTGGCCCATTATGACGAGATTCCGGAGCGGCTGATCCGCATGGCCCTGAACAACTATGAGACCATGGACTATGTGGCCCAGTACGTCACCCTGAAGGACGTGACCCAGACCATTGACCTGTCGGAGGAGGCGGAGAGCGAGACGGTGCCCCTGCTGCTGCAATGGGACACCCGCTGGGGCTATGAGACCTACGGCAGCGGCCTGGTGGGATACACCGGCTGCGGCCCCACCTGCATCGCCATGGTGGCCCTGTTCCTGACGGGGGACACCGACTGGGACCCCGGTTCCGTGGCCGTCTGGGCAGACAGCGCCGGTTACTATGTGTCGGGCAGCGGCACCGCCTGGACGCTGATGAGCGTGGGCTGTGAGCATTTCGGCATCGTGGCCACCGAGCTGACCCTCAGTGAGAGCATCGTGGCGGAGCATATCGCCGCGGGGGAACCCATCATCTGCTCCGTTGGCCCGGGGGACTTCACCTCGGACGGGCACTATATCGTGCTGACCGGCTATGAGGACGGGGTCTTTACCCTGAACGACCCCAACAGCCTGGCCCGGAGCAGCCAGACCTGGACCTGGGAACAGCTGTCCGGGCAAATCAAAAATCTGTGGGCCTACACCGTTCAGTGATTGGCGGCGGGGCTACCCGTGGGGGCATTTGAGGGGTTGCACCCCTCCACCGGCTAACGCCGGTCCCCCTCCCCTGAAAGGCGATGTTATCAACTTATAGCAACCATCAAAAAACGTGTCACACTTGACAGCGGGTGTATAAC
>JAJQBL010000032.1 GCA_021203325.1 Clostridiales bacterium
TAGTGATTTTAGTGACAATTTTTCATAGGATTTCATTTTTGATTTTTTCACGGAGGGAGGTGAACCCAATGACATTGACGCAACAGGAAACCAAGGTGCTGCTGTCCGCCCTGACTACCCTATCCGAAACGCTGGCGCTGGCGGGGTATGACCTGCGAGCCGGTGACGTAGACGAAACAGGGAGTTGCCTGATTGATGCCGGGGAGAAGGTCGGAGAACTGGAGGTGCTGCTGTCTCAGGCGTGGCAGCGGGAGAAGCAGTAATTGACCAAAGAGGGGAGGGTGTACGATGCCAAACAATGAAGAACTGGCGGCCCTTGTCAGGGCTGGCCGGACGGAGTACACCCTCCCCCTGTGGCAAGGGGTGCAGCGGTTTGTGTACCAGCAGGCGACCCGATGGAGCCGGGCGTGGGGATACCGGGCGGAGGTGGACGACCTGGCACAATGCGGGTTCCTGGCCCTGCTGGACGCTGTAGAGGACTATGACCCGGCAAAAGGAAAATTCCTGACCTGGTACACTCTGTTTCTGCAAAAAGCCTTCTCCGAGGCCGTGGGCTGCCGGACAGAGGGACAGCGGCGGGAACCCCTGAACACTGCCCTCAGTCTGGAGGCCCCTGTGGGGGAGGACACCGACACCGTCACCCTGGGGGACACTCTGGAAGGCCCTGATCCGATTGCGGACGCTGACCGGCGGCTCTACCTGGAACAGCTCCACAACGCCCTGGAGGCGGAGCTGGAGGGGCTGCCCCCTGAGCAACGGGACGTGCTGAGGCGTCGGTTCTACGGGGAACAGACCCGGCGGGAAGTGTGCGAGGCGCTGGCCCTGACCATGGACGGGGTACGGCGGCGGGAGGAACACGGCCTGAACGCCCTGAGGCGGCCACGAGCGGCCCGGCGGCTGCGTCTCTTCCTGGATGACCGGACAGACTTCTATGGCCTCCATGGGGTTCATGCTGTGGAGGACGCTGTGACCTGGCGGGAACAGCTGGAGGAGGAACGGCATTGCGTGAAATAGCCTGAAAACTGTACTTGCAATTATGCCTGACAAAAATGACAAGTACAAGCATAATGCGAGCGGGTTTCTCCGACACCTGTAAAAAAAGGGCTGTAGGGACAGAAAAACCGGGCACCCTCCGAAAGAAGGTGCCCGGCCCGACGAGGTGATACTTTGACCTGCGATTCCATTATAGCACCCCCGGACAGAACCGGCAAACAAAATAACAGTGCCTCCCGTGGTTTTGCGGAGGCCTATAAAAAGGCAGCACCCGGAGCATAACGTTCCGGGTGCTGTTTTCGATTCTGAGCTGAAAATCAACGTGTACAGCCGTGTTTCTGAGGGGGCAAACTCCCCTCAGGGGTGTAACTATACCACCGCGATAAAAAACGGCGGAGAAGGCCGTCTAGCTGTCCTCTGTGGGGGCCTCAGGCATAGAGCAGCCGCCCCTTCGGTGCCGGTATATCTCTGCCTAATTCACGAGCGGTTTCAATCCACTCTGCGGCGATCTGTTCAATGTTCCTGAGGGCCTCCGCCGCCGTGGCCCCGTCCGCCATGCAGCCGGCAAGCTCCGGCATTTCGGCAATATAGGCCCCGTCCGTTTCGCTCCAATAGATGATTACTTCGTACTTATGCATTGATGGCACCCCCTAACTGATAGGCCAGAATGATTTCCCGCACCTGCTTTACCTGGTACGGTTTCGCCTTGCTTCCTGCGGGCTGAATGTTGATGATTTCCTCCACCCCGTCTTTAGTATAGATGAAATGGTCGCCTCTTATACGGCAGTCGAAGCCCAGCCGGTCAAGGACGGCCCGGAGGTCAGAGAACAGAATGTTCCTGTCCTTCGTACCGCTGAGAATAGCGGCAAGCTGTTTTTCAAACTGGCTCATGCTCTGCCCCTTCCCCGTCCCGCTCCATAGTCTCCGATATGGCCCGGTTAATGAAGCCGTTGACGCTTTCCCCCTGGGCTTCGGCGTGGGCCTTTATGACCTCCCGCCGCCCTTTTGGCATGGTTATGTTTACACGGTCATAGTGCGCCGCCACATACTTATTGACCGAGGCTTGCTGTTTTTTGGATACCGTCACTGTTACACCTCCACAGGGGGCCGGAAAAATGCCAGCACCTCCTCCAGTATGGCTTTATTGTACTCCAAATTACTATTGATGTAAATAGGCATATTGCACAAAAATATTGGTGTAAATATGTGTAATCTGTCAATAGACTATTGGTGTCAATAGTGCTATACTATCATTGTAAAGAGGAAGGGGAAGCCCAGAACCACAGCCCGGCTCAGTTGGATACCAGACACCGTGCAGAATCCGGAAAGCACCAAGCACTGAGCCTGTGGGGACTTACAAACCAGCGCCGCCCGGTTGGATACCAGACAACGGAGGAACCCGGCAGGCACCAAGCACCGGGGGCGCTGGATACTAAAAACAGGAGGTACAACACAATGAGCGCAAACGAACTCAACACCACCGCCCGCTCCCTGCTGGAGCTGCGGGAACAGATTGCACAGTTGCAGGAGGAGGCCGAAGCCCTGACCGACACCCTCAAGGCCGCCATGGTAGAGGCTGGCCGGGAAGAGCTGACCGGGGACGGCTGGAAAGCAAGCTGGAAGAACGTGCAGAGCAGCCGCTTTGATCAGAAGGCTTTCAAGGCTGAGAACCCCGCCATGGCTGCCCGGTACATGAAAGCCACCACAACCACACGTTTTCTTGTCGGTGAAGTCACCGCATGAGAAAAGCCCCTTGTGTGAAACGCCGACCAAAGCACCACACAAGAGGCCCCACCACCCACAAAGGGGAGGACGGTTCTATTTTACCGCCGTTCTCCCCGCTCGTCAAGAAGGAGATCCACATGAAGTCAAGTTTTATCGTCTACCACGAGATTGAGGAGCAAACCGCCATTATGACCGATGAACAGGCGGGGCAGCTGTTCCGGGCCATGCTCCGATTCAGCAAGGGCGGGGAGCCGGAAATCAGCGACCCCATGGTGGCGCTGGCCTTCTCTTTCGTCCGTCCCCGGATGGAGTGTGACCGCCGCAAGTATGAGGAAGTCTGCACCAAGCGGCAGGAGGCCGGACGCAAGGGAGGCAGACCCAAAAAGCAGCAGCCCACAGAGTGCGGCGATTTTTTGGCCGAAAACCAAATGGTTTCTGAAAAAGCTGAGTCTGTCCCTGTCTCTGATTCTGATTATGATTCTGTTCGTGATTCTGTCTCTGTCTTAGACAGTCAAGACGTCCAGACGCAGGACTGCGACACCTGCGAGCGGGACGCGGAGGACGTGGGCCGCTATGCGGAGAAACAGGGCTACCGGTTCACGCCGAAACAGCGCAAGCGCCTCCGGCATTGGTGCAGCGTGTTTCCGTTTGAATCCGTGGTTCTGGCCTTTGACCGCTCGACCTTCTACGGCGGGAAGTCTGTCAGCTACGTTTACCGGATTTTGCAGGAGTGGCAAGACAAGGGCCTCCATGCCCCGGACGCTGTGGAAGCATATCTGACCGAGCGGGAAGGGGGTGCAACGCTGTGTGCAGTTTAGGACGAAGGGCGTGTTTTGGCGTGCAATCGGTGGACGGAGGGCCGTTTTTGGCGTCCAATCGTTGGACGCTGACCCCCTCCGGGCGTGCAATCGGTGGACGAAACCCCCGTTCAACCGTCCACTTTTGCACGATACAGGCGGCAGGAGGCCCCGAAACAGCGAAACGCCCCGGCCACAGACCGGGGAGGGGAGGAACCGAGATGTTTGACAACGTGAACGCCCTGGAGCTGGCCCTGTCTCTCGTGGCCCTGCTGGCCGGTGTCGCAGCACTGGCCCTTGTCCCGGAGCTGGCCCCGCTGGCCGTGGTGGTGGCCCTGATCGGAGCCGGTGGCCTGGTATTCGGTCACTGGTGATGAACGCGCTGCAATGGCTGTGGGACCACCTGGGGGCATGGGCCGCCGCCTATCGGCCGGAGCTGTTTTGCTCCGTCCCCCTGGTCCTGCTGGTGCTGTTCGGGTTCCACGCTGCCCCCTGGTGGGTGTACGCCGTCCTGCTGGCCGTCCTGGCCATGATGGTGATTATATGCAATCCCTTCCACGTTTGGGACAGAGTTCTCCCCCCAAAGACTCGCCTGTTCATGGCTGCGGGGCTGCTGATCGGATTGCTGCCCGTATCCTTCCACAGCGTTGCCCCGCTCGCCAAGCTGGTGCTGTGGGCGCTGGCCGTGGGCCTGTGGGCCGTGGCCCTGTGGAGGCGTAAGTTGTGGCTAGGGCTTTACCTTGTCCGGCAGAGTGCAGAGGTTGACACGGTTTTATCTCACCTGTCCCATGCTGGGGATTGGGAGGCCGGCAGAGCGTGGGAACAGTACGGGTGCAGAGAGACAAGGGCGTTATTGCACCAAACCCTATACGCCGTCTGTGATGAAACCGAGATGCAACGAACCATATGCCCGTGTATCTGCTGGGGTTCCTCCATGGAGAGGCGGCGGCAGCGTCTCAGGAGAAGAAAGTCAAAACAGACCGAGCGAAGCGGAAAAAACAGGCGTACAGAATCCAGCAGTTAGAGGCGGAGGTTGCAGACCTGAGGGACGCCAACGCCGGGCTTATGCAGCAGCTCGACCGGGAACAGGAACAGACCTGGCACGCCGGGCAGCGTGCCAACGGTCTGGCCCGGCAAATCGACAACATGGCCCGGCCACAGGCGGAGCGGGACGCCGCCATTCTGGACTACGTGGAACAAGGCCACAGCTACACCGAGGCCGGGGAGAAGTTCGGCCTGAGTAAGAGCGGAGCGGCAGCGGCGGTCAAGAGGGCCAAAGCTGCGAAATAAGGCGAAACACACAGAAAGGAGATCCATATATGATATGTTCACAATTTTTCAGGATATGGCCGCAACTGCAAGGCTATTCCCCATTGTGAGGGAGGCCCGGAGAAGCGGAGCCTGTGAGTGCCTGGTGCAGCCGGTGTTCCCCGTGAAGGAGCGGCTCAACCGTGGTGCCTCCTGGTATGATACTATGGAAGGGTGCCTGTTGGCGTACAATGCGGACACGGAGCGGCAGGTTCACGCCGTGTTCCTGACCTTCCCGCCGGAGCTACGGGAAAAGCTGGCCTGTTCTCCTGAGCGGCCCGGCGAATGGGCGGAGCGGCTGAGATTCTGGACAGCAGCCCTTAAACCGGCGCTGCCTGCTGATACATACCTGGACGCCGTCCTACAGTTCAGTGCATGGTACCGACACTGTATTTATCTGAGACACTGTTCAGCGGCCCGGGAAACCTGACCCGGACACCGACACACCCCCACCCCCGTATATACCCCCTTCTTTGGAGGGGTGTGCAACGCGGGGTGGGTGCTTTTTTCCGCTATGAGCATTTTGCCGAAATGCCGCAAAAAGTTGAGAAAACAGCAGATGAAAAACTACGACAAAACTACGACCACCACCTGAAAACGGAACATTTCAGTGGAGAAAATGAGATGGAAGAAGATGGAAGGATTTGAGTTTATGCCTGAGATTTCAGCGTTTTCAGACGTTGTGAAAAATGAACAGATGGGGGAAGATGGAACTTTATTTGTAACTCGTAATGAGAAGGTTGTCAGTTCGATTCTGACCAGAAGCTCCAACAAGCCCCGCCTGAACGTAAACGTTCAGGCGGGCTCTTTTCTTTTCTGTAACTTTTTCAGGTGTGTTCCCGGCCATTCATCAATCTGACGAAACAGGCTGCCTTCCAACATACCACCGAAAAAAACACCGGCGGGGCCAAAAAGCGGGAAAAACGGGGGCCATTCTTCACTGCGGAGCCACCCCTCCGTTCCCCCGCCTGACGGCAGTGTCAAAAACCTTCCCGCTCCCGCTTGCGCTGACGGCATTTTTGCGGTATACTAGACGGGAAACTGAACTCCAGGAGGCATACCACAATGTATGATCGTATTTATAACTTCTCCGCCGGCCCCGCCGTCATGCCGGAATCCGTGCTGGAGGAGCTGCGGGATGAAATGCTGAACTACCGCGGCACCGGCATGAGCGTCATGGAGATGTCCCACCGCTCCAAGGCCTTCCAGCAGATCGCGGACGAGGCCGAGGCCGACCTGCGCACCCTGATGGGGATTCCGGACAACTACAAGGTGCTGTTCATCCAGGGCGGGGCCACCCTGCAATTTGCGGGCATCCCCATGAACCTGATGAAGAACGGCGCCGCGGATTACATCGTCACCGGCGCGTGGAGCAAGAAGGCCTTCGCCGAGGCGAAGAAGTACGGCGACGTCCAGTGCGTGGCCACCTCCGCCGACCGGAACTTCTCCTACCTGCCGGACTGCTCCGACCTGCCCATCCGGGAGAATGCGGACTACGTCTACATCTGCGAGAACGAGACCATCCACGGCACCACCTTCCAGCAGCTCCCCAACACCAAGGGGAAGATTCTGGTGGCCGACCAGAGCTCCATGTTCCTGTCCCGGCCCTGCAACGTGGCGGACTACGGCCTGATCTACGCCGGCGTTCAGAAGAACGTGGGCCCCGCCGGCATGGCTATCGTCATCGTCCGGGAGGATTTGATCCGCTCCGACCTGGATTCCCACGTCCCCGCCTATCTGCGCTACGATTTGCAGTCCGACAACGGCTCCATGTACAACACCCCCAACTGCTGGGACATCTACGTCTGCGGCAAGGTGTTCAAGCTGCTGCTGAAAAACGGCGGCCTGGAGGCCATGGCACAAAAGAATGCGGAGAAGGCCGCCATCCTCTATGACTTCCTGGACAGCTCCAGCCTGTTCTCCGGCACGGTGGAGAAGCCCTTCCGCAGCCTGATGAACGTCCCCTTCGTCACCCCCTCCAAGGAGATGGATGCCGAGGCCGTGGCCTACACCAAGGCCGCCGGTCTGGACAATCTGAAGGGTCACCGCTCCGTGGGCGGCCTCCGGGCCTCCATCTACAACGCCATGCCCAAGGCGGGCGTGGAGGCGCTGGTGGACTGCCTGAAACAGTTCGAGGCGGAGCACGCCTGAGTCTGCCGGAGGATTCATGGACTTTGCAGCCTTTACCTGGACCCGGGAGCCCGCGTCCAGCCGCACGGAAGGGGAGACCCTCACCGTTGTGACAAAGCCCCACACCGACCTGTGGCAGCGCACCTATTACCACTTCCGGAACGACAACGCCCCGGTGTTCCAGACGGAGACGGAGGCGCCGTATTTCAGCTTCGTGGTGAAAACCGACTTTTCGGACAGTCATCACCGGTTCGACCAGTGCGGCGTCGTCCTGTACCTGGACAGCGACAACTGGCTGAAGGCGTCGGTGGAGTATGAAAACGGCGTGTTCCAGCACCTGGGCAGCGTGGTCACCAACGGCGGCTATTCCGACTGGGCCACCACGGAGATTCCCGCCTCGGTCAAATCCATGTGGTACCGGCTCAGCCGGCGGGAGGACGATTACCGCATCGAGTGTTCGGAGGACGGCGTGACCTTCCGGCAAATGCGTATCTGCCATCTCCGCAAGGGGGGCGGACGCATCCGCTTTGGCGTCTACGCCTGCTCCCCGGAGGACTCCTCCTTTCAGGCGGAGTTCTCCCACCCCCAAATGCTGGAATGTCAGTGGCAGGCCCACGACGGCCAGCAGCCCGACGAGGCATGACCGGCCCCGCCGATATGGTGCGTTCCCTTTCCTGAAAAGACAGAAAACAGCGGCAATCGTTTGATTGCCGCTGTTTCCTTAGGGGGAAATTAGGGAGGACAAAATGAAAAAAGAAGAAGCTGCTCTGCTCATGTATTAAGATACACCGGGGTTGTTACAGAAGTTTGTGGGGAAATGTTACAGAATTATAAAATTTGGAAAAATTTTCATGGGAGCTGTGAGCGATTCGCTTTTAGCTTTTAGTAACCCCTCCGCCGTCAGCGCAGCTGACTGAGGGGTTACCAGCCACTGACAGCTAACAGCCAACAACCAAAATCCCCCTCCCGCGTCTGCGGGAGGGGGATGCATTTAAAACTCCGCATTGCCCACCGTCCGGGGATGGGGCAGCACGTCCCGGATGTTGGACACCCCGGTGAGGTACATCACCATCCGCTCAAAGCCCAGGCCGAACCCGGCGTGGCGGCAGCTGCCGTAGCGCCGCAGGTCGCAGTAATAGCGGTAATCCTCCGGGTTCATGCCCAGCTCGGCAATCCGGGCCTCCAGCAGGTCCAGCCGCTCCTCGCGCTGGGAGCCGCCGATGATCTCCCCGATGCCGGGCACCAGGCAGTCCGCCGCGGCCACCGTTTTGCCGTCCTCGTTCTGGCGCATATAGAAGGCTTTGATCTCCTTGGGATAGTCGGTGACGAACACCGGCTTTTTGAAATACTCCTCCGTCAGGTACCGCTCATGCTCCGTCTGCAAATCGCACCCCCAGGACACGGGGTAGTCGAACTTTTTGCCGGACTTTTGCAGGATGTCCACCGCCTCGGTGTAGGTGACCCGGCCAAAGTCGCTGTCCGCCACATGGAGGAGCCGATCCTTCAGCTCCTTGTCCACGAAGCTGTTGAAGAAGTTCATCTCGTCGGGGCACTTCTCCATGACGAAGCGGATGATATACTTGATCATGTCCTCCGCCAGGTCCATATCGTCCTCCAGGTCGGCGAAGGCGATTTCCGGCTCAATCATCCAGAACTCGGCGGCGTGGCGCTGGGTGTTGGAGTTCTCCGCCCGGAAGGTGGGGCCGAAGGTGTACACCTTGCCGAAGGCCATGGCGAAGTTCTCGCAGTTCAGCTGGCCGGAGACGGTGAGGCTGGTGGCCTTGCCGAAGAAGTCCTGGCTGTAGTCCACCGTGCCGTCGGGGTTCCGGGGCGGGTCCTGGGCGTCCAGAGTGGTGACCCGGAACATCTCCCCGGCCCCTTCGCAGTCGGAGGCGGTGATGATGGGGGTATGGACGTAGACGAAGCCCTGGTCCTGGAAGAAGCAGTGGATGGCGTGGGCCGCCACCGACCGCACCCGGAACACCGCGGAGAACAGGTTCGTCCTGGGCCGGAGGTGCTGGATGGTGCGGAGGTACTCGGTGGTGTGGCGCTTCTTTTGCAGCGGGTAGTCCGGGGTGGAGGTGCCCTCCACCTGAATGTCCGTGGCCTTCAGCTCGAAGGGCTGTTTCGCCTCCGGGGTCAGGGTCAGCACCCCCCGGACGATGAGGGCGGCGCCCACGTTCTGCCTGGCGATTTCGTCATAGTTCTCCAGGGCGGACTTGTCCATCACCACCTGGAGGGACTGGAAGTGGGAGCCGTCGTTCAGGGCGATGAAGCCGAAGGTTTTCATATTGCGGAGCGACCGCACCCACCCCGCCACGGTGACGGTCTGGCCGGCAAAGGCGTCGGGGCCGGCAAAGATGGAAGCAACAGTTGTGCGTTTCACAGGGAATCCCCCTTCTCTATTCCTGGGGGCGGCGGGCCGCCCCATACAGTCTGCACCTATTTTACTACAAGAGGGCCGGTTTTACAAGGGAAATGTGTGAGATGTGAGCTGTTAGCTGTTAGCTGTCAGTGGCTGGTAACCCCTCAGTCAGCTGCGCTGTCAAGCGGCATTTCCGCTACGCTCCCTACCCTTTCAGGGGAGCCAAAGACGTGGTGATTTCCGCAGCTCCCTGCCTTGCCTGA
>JAJQBL010000116.1 GCA_021203325.1 Clostridiales bacterium
ATTCTTCTATCGTAAGATTCAAACAGTGCCATGTTCGTTCACCTTATTCCTTTCTGGGGTCAATGTACTTGACGGCATTGTCGAACTGGCCGTAGTGACCCTTGGCCTTCTCCAGTGCGTCGTTGGCATCCATGCCGTCCTTGATCCAATCCATCATCTTGCCCAGGTGGACGAACTCATAGCCGGTGATCTCGTTATCGGCGTTCAGCGCCAGACGGGTGATGTAGCCCTCGGTCAGGGACAGGTAGCGGGGGCCCTTTGCCTTGGTGGCAAAGATGGTGCCCACCTGGCCGCACAGGCCCTTGCCCAGATCCTCCAGAGAGGTGCCGATGGGCAGGCCGCCCTCGGAGAACGCGGTCTGGCTGCGGCCGTAGACGATCTGCAGGAACAGCTCACGCATGGCGGTGTTGATGGCGTCGCACACCAGGTCGGTGTTCAGGGCCTCCAGGATGGTCTTGCCGATCAGGATCTCACCGGCCATGGCGGCGGAGTGGGTCATACCGGTGCAGCCGATGGTCTCCACCAGAGCCTCCTCGATGATGCCGTCCTTCACGTTCAGGGACAGCTTGCAGGCGCCCTGCTGAGGAGCGCACCAGCCGACACCGTGGGTAAAGCCGGAGATGTCCTTGATTTCCATGGCCTGAACCCACTTGCCCTCCTCGGGGATGGGAGCGGGACCATGATATGCGCCCTTGGCGACAGGACACATATTCTGTACTTCTGCGGAATAAATCATACGATGTTCCTTCCTTTCTGCTTAGTAGGGTTGAGAAAGATGGCTTCTTTGCCCCCTGAGGCGATTCAGATCCTGCATTTGAGCCTGTCCAAACGCAGAAGCACAAAGAAACACAAATCTCTGGGGAAATTATACGGCAAAAGACAAAGTTTGTCAATAAGTTGGCAAACTGTTTCGCAGGGTTAAAGTGGGCCGCCGGACAGGGCCTCCAGCAGCCGCTCCGGGGAAAACAGGTCGGAATCCCTGATTTCCTCCAGAAAAGCGGCCATATTCTCCTCAGAATATTCCAGCTCCTTGGAGAAAATACGGGCCACGGCAATTCTGTCCTCCAACGTGAAGTTGCCCCCGTTTTCCCGCCAACGGGCAAAGTCCAGCTGCCCCACCGTCAGGACGGAGAGCAGGGCGAGGCAGACCCGGCTGAGAAAGTCCCCGTCGTCCACCGCGTGAAGGAAGTAGCGGTAAAGGAAGTAGAAGGCGAGGTGTTCGTACTCCCAGGCCCGCCCGGCCATGTCCGCCCGGAACTGCCCCTCCAGGGTGGCCCGGTCCGGCAGGGTCAGGCAGTCCACGGCGGAGCGCAGCAGGGCGTCCCACTCGCCGTTGATGGACTCCAGCGTGCCGAAGAACCGGAGCAGCTCAGCGGGCAGCTCGGACGGCTCCCCCTCCTCTCCGGGGGCGTCGTAAAAGGGCAGCAGGTCGGCCAGCATCAGCTCCGCGTCACAGAGGGTGTCCAAATCCTGCCCGTCCCAGGCCCCCTGGGCGGTCTGGGCGTACAGCAGCAGGCCGGTGAAGCGGGCCTGCAGGGGCAGGCCGCGGTCCTGGAGCAGTGAAAAGAGCTGCCCCCGCAGGTGGAGCAGGAGGGGAAGCGCCTCTGCGGAGCCCTCGTCCGGCGCATCCTCGTCGGTTTCCGCGGCGCGGATGGTCAGGGGCCGGTCGGAGGAAAAGAACAGCCGCCCGGCGGCCTCGCAGCAAAGGCCGAGGCCGGTTTCCTGGAGGTTGTCGTAGTCGTTGTAAAACCGGGGGTGCTGGTCGCAGATGTCGCAGAGGGCGCCCTCCCCCAGATGGAGGATGATGTCACACAGGTTGTCCTCATTTAAAAAGGGGCAGCGCTCCCCGGTTGTCAGGCGGAAGTGGCTGGTGCCGTCCGGCTCCGTGACGATGTTTTGTTGCAGCCGCTCCCCGAAGCTGCCGCCCAACTGGCGGTAAATGCTGAGGGTGTCCGGGTCGATGTTGATCTCCCAGCCGATGCAGCAGCTGTCCCGGCAGGCGGAGGCGGCGCAGCGGAAGGGGTCAAAACAGGGCAGAGTGTGTATCTTCATAGGCCGAACATCTCCCGGCAGAGCCCTTTTCCGGCGTCGGTTTGGAAGATGCGCTGATAAGCGGCGTCGGCGGCGTGACGCCGGGCCGCCGCGTCGTCGGGGAAGTCCTCATAGAGGTTGACCAGGAAATCCGCCTCCACCAGAATCTGGTAATCCGGGCCGTCGATGTCCGTATAGGTGTGGTGATGGCCCACCAGATAGCTGACCCGCTGGGCCACAGCGGGCGGGAACCCCAGCCGCGTCAGCAGCTCCAGGGCGATGGGAGCGCCCAGCCGCTCCTGGTACGGCCCGGCAGAGGACTGATACCGGGCCAGGGCGGGCTTGATGCCGATGTCGTGGACATAGGCCGCCGCCTCCAGGGTGAAGCAGGTGTCCTCGTCCAGCTGTTCCAGCTGGGCAATCAGCCGGCTGAAGGAGTGTACCTTGATAAAGTGCTGGATATGCTGGGGGTCGTCCTGATAGTAGTGTACCATCTCCGTGGCCAGGGCCGTGAGAAGGGCTTGGGTCATGGGGCATCCCACCTTTTCTGTGATTGCCAACATTATACCGGATGGCGGGGAAAAAGGCAAGTGGACGATAACGCCGCCGGGCCTGCCTCCCGGCAAACAAAAAAGCAGGCGTCCACAAACCTGTGAACGCCTGCCGCATTGGAGCAGATGATGGGAATCGAACCCACAAGGCCAGCTTGGGAAGCTGGAGTTTTACCACTAAACTACATCTGCATCTCCCGGAAACAAACTGATTATACCACGGTTCCGGGGAAATGGCAAGTCAAATTTTGGGATTTTCCCGGCGGCGGGGCAAATTTTTTTCGTAGAGGATGCGCAGGCCGTCCAGCTGGAGCCGCTGGTCCAGCACGATCTTCTTCCGGCAGTAGGGCTGGATGATGCCGGCCAGGCCGCCGGTCATGATGGCGGAGACCGGTTCCCCCAGCTCGGCCTCCACCCGCTCCACCAGGCCGTCCAGCATGGCGGCGTGGCCGTACAGTGCGCCGGACTGCATACATTCCACGGTGTTCTGGCCGATCATATGCCCCGGCGGGGTCAGGGGGATGGAGGGGAGCTGGGCGGCCTGGTCGGCCAGGGCGTCCACCGAGGTGCGGAGGCCGGGGATGATCATGCCCCCCAGGTAGCTGCCCCGCCGGTCGATGACGGACAGGGTGGTGGCGGTGCCCATGTCGAAGAACACGATGGGCTTGGGATACTTCGCCATGGCCCCCACCGCGTCGGCCACCAGGTCGCTGCCCAGCTGGCTGGGGATGTCCATGCGGATGTTCAGCCCGGTCTTGATGCCGGAGGTGACGGTGAGGAACCGCTTGCCGGTGAGCAGTTCCATGGCGCCGCCCATCACCGCCCGGAGGGAGGGCACCACGGAGGAGAGGATGCCCCCCTCAATGTCGGAGGGCTCCACCCCCCGCAGATGCAGGATGCCGTCCACCAGCATGGCGTACTCCTCCTCGGTCTTGCGGCGGTCGGTGCCGCAGCGGCCCTGGAAACGGAGGGCCATACCCTCGTAGCCGCCGAAGGTGATGTTGGTGTTGCCAATGTCGATGCAGAGAATCATGGGGTTCCCTCCGTTTCACAGGATTATTCCGTAGGGGGCGCTTTGTGCGCCCGGTCACTTTCCTCCTTAGATGAGGTGGAATGAAGGAAATAGGTATTTGCCCTTGCCAGGGCATGGCCTACTTTTCTTGCTCCGCCAAGAAAAGTAGCAAAAGAAGGCGGCTCAGGGGGGAGCTTCGGGGCCTCGCTCCCCCCTGAGAACCCTCCTCCTATCCCATTGGGCTTCGCACTGTCTAGCCCATAAGTGGTCTGTCCCGTCAGAGACGATGTGACTTGTTACGCGCCAAAGCTGCCGCCGATGGCGGCTGGCGGGGATTGCCGTTCCGCCCTGCCGGAGGCGGGCGAAACGTGCAATTTTATTGTCTTTTGGTCGCTGAAATCTGACTGTAAGGCTACGTTACGCTCCTCAAGCCAAGATAGAGAGCATCTTTAAATTGACAGCATTGCCCCGTCAGCGAGTGAAACCCGCTCTGTTACCCTTCCTTATGCACATATTTCAGCAGCGGCACAGTGACGGCAGTGGAGATGATGCACCCCACCACGGCCTCCAGCAGCCCCTGGAAGCCCACCAGAACCACCACGAAGGAGAAGGGATTGGTCACGCCCAGGCTGACCACCAGGTTCTGAACGTACTCGCAGTTGTAAAACAGCAGCACCAGCGCGCCCATGTAAAAGAAGGTGTTCAGCAGCGGGGTGGCGATGCCGCCGATGGCGCAGCACAGCTTGGGCTTGCCCTTCAGCAGCTTTTTCACCGCCATGTAGACCAGCCCGGCGCAGAGGCCGCACAGCAGCCGGGCCACCACCGCCAGGATGAAGCTCCGGAAGGGGCTGACGGCGAACAGGGCGGTGCCCATGACGCTTTTGCCCTGCATCATGTTGAAGAAGCTGGTCAGGCCGAACACCACCCCCAGCAGCGCCCCGGCGGAGGGGCCTAAAAGCATGGCGCCGATGGCCACCGGAATGGTGAGGAAGCTCAGGGAGAGGGGGCCGACCACCAGGTAGCCCAGGGGCGTGTAGGCCATGACCAAAATCAGGGCCACCAGCAGGGCCAGCTCACACAGCCTGCGGACGTTGGTGCGTTTGGGGGACGGGTTCTGGGTGTTTGCGTTTTTCATATGAAATTACCTCCTGCTGCCGCTTTCCGTCCTGGGAAATACAGCACAGTTATATTTGCCTGACCCTTCTCCGACATTCCCTGCCATCTTCCATCGGGAAGTATCGCGGGAGCCGTCCGGACAGACTGGTTCATTATAAAGCAAAACGCTCCGGTTTGCAACTGTTTTTTACCGCGGCAGGTTGCAGGCCGCCTTCAGGCCGTAGGCCCCCTTTGCGGTCAGCACGGCCCGGTTCACCGCCCTGCCGGTGACGTAGGCCGCCAGGGTGCCCACCACGTCCAGGGCCGCCGGTTCCCGGCCCACGGAGACGGCATAGAGGCTGTCCCCATCGGCGGTGGTGTTCACCGGGCGGATGGTGCGGGCATAGCCGTTGGAGGCCATAGCCGCCAGCTTGTTCATCTCCGCCTTGGAGAATTTGCCGTTGGTGACCACGCAGCCGATGGTGGTGTTGCCCACAAAGGCGTTTTCCACCGGCCGCTCAATGGCAGCGTAGCTGGTCCGCTCGGTGGAGCGGAGGCTGGCCCCGTCCTCTCCCAGCAGGCCCGCCAACTGCGCGCCGGTGTCGATGTCGTACACGTCCCCCAGGGCGTTGACGGCCACCACCGCCCCAACCTGGACGCTGCCCACCTGGACGGCGCAGATGCCCACGCCGCTCTTCATGGCACAGGACGCGCCCAGCAGCTTGCCCACGGTGCAGCCGGTACCCACCCCCACGTTGCCCTCCCGGAGGAGGCCCCGCTGGGCGTCCTGGCAGGCGGCGTAGGCCATGGCCTGATCCGGGCGGACGCGAAAATCTCCCACCGCCAGGTCAAAGACGCAGCTCTCGCAGACCAGGGGCACCTTTGTCACCCCCACGTCAAAGCCAATGCCCCGCTCCTCCAGGTAGCGGAGGACGCCCCCCGCCGCATCCAGGCCGAAGGCGCTGCCGCCGGACAGCAGCACCCCGTTCAGCCCCTGGGAGGCCATCCGGGGGTCGGTCAGCGGCGTCTCCCGGGAGGCGGGGCCGCCGCCCCGGATGTCGCACCCCGCCGGGCAGAGGCCGGGGAAGAGGAGGACGGTGCAGCCGGTGCCCGCCCTCTCGTCCTGGGCGTGGCCCACCTGGACGCCGCAGATGTCCAAAATGCTGATTTCCTTCATGAGAAGCCCTCCTGTGCAATGATTTCATTCAGCCTCATTATAATGCAGTTTGACCGGGAAGGCAACGGATTGGGCGCGGGAATTCTGCCAAAGAAACCCCACCGCACGGATTTCCTCCACAGAATAGCTTTCCCCCAGGGAGCGGCCTGATGTTTATAATTCGTTTTTACAGCGAGACGCTGCCCCCCCCTCAACAAAGAAAAAAGCCCTCCGAAGAAGGGCTCTGCGACTGAAATGCAAAAATGTTTGAAGGCTGAAACCCGTAAGAGGTGTGCTCTTGCGGTAGGAAAACGTTTTTCGATCACTTTTAATGCCCGCTCAGGACTTCATAGGTTGCGAGCATTGAAAGGTATTTTGTGTTCTCTGCCGTGACCTTGCTGTAGTAGGAAGTGACCGCTGTGTTATTGTTCATCACTTCAACGGATGTACAAAGTGAAGATATTAGCCTGTTGCTTTCTGCAATTGCATCGGATAGCAACTTTTGATTATATGCTATTTCATCAAGTTTTACTAACACATCGTCAAGCTTTTCGATTATCAGGTTCTGTCTGAGTTCGCTCTCGTAGAGGTTATATGCTCCGTGAGCACCTGTAAGCGAAGAGCACCGCCCTGAATCAAGATATTCATATATCGTACTCACCGGAACAAGTCCTTGGTACTTGGGATATATGTAGCCTAAATTGTAGTAGTCGTCCAGAAGCTTCAAGGTGTCTGAACGCTCCTTATTTCCCAGCTTCATCAATTCGGAGCGCATCGCAATAGATTTTTTTAAGTATGGGATGTCATGCGCTCTTTTCTGTTCACGTTCGTTATACTCGCGAAGCAGAGTCTCATATACATCCTTTCCACACTGCCTGTCGCTGATAACTATGTAGACAGTCATAATAATTGCACCCAAAACTGCCAAAATGATGACGAGATTTTTCAATGAAAAGCTCATATCAAACATGAAGTGAGTTACCAGATAAACACCGGCACCGATGATTGCGCCCCACGCCGCTCCGCAAGCCAAAGCCATAAAGGTCTCCGCAGAAAATATCGAATCAACCAATGATTCCTTTTTCGGAGGCTTGTCGTCCTTTGCGCCTTTATTCAGTTCTTCAAGTTTCTCTCTGTCGCTCGTAACCCGATTGAACAAAGTATTCGACAGCTTGTTTTGCCGATAATAGGAAAGCTCCAGATCCAAAACCTGTTTAACGAAGACCTTCAGTTCGTTTTCCGATAATTCTCTTGCCATGATGATTTCCCCCTCAGTTTTATTATGGTAAAAAATATTTTATCATACAATTCCTTTTTAATCAAGTGATATTTAGCAAACATTTCGTGAGCAATTAGATGTTTTCTCTTTCTCTTGGCTTTATCAACTGGATCATCTTCATTTGCGTGACGGGGGTCGTCACCGGCGTACTCGCCGCCATCTTCTGGGACGAAATGCCCCTGGGGGCGCAGTGTTTGTGGCGATGATCATGCCCTTCCATGTGCCGGAGGAGTGGAAATTTCCCGGCATCCTCACCTACTTCTGGCTGAGAAAGGATGGCAAGAAAACCATCTATCACCCCGGTTTCGCCACCTCCTGGATGATGTTCCTGCCCGCGGGGGTCTATATCGTGGCCCATCTGGAAAACGTCACCGGCGCAGGCATTTCCTATCTCTACGGGATGCACAGGCTGAAGCAGAGCGTCGGCAGGGCGTGGGAAAGAAAGTCGTGCAATGGCTGGTGCAGGAGGCGAAGGGCCGGAGCGCGGAGAAAATCTATCTGGAGGCGTCGGAGCAGGCGTATCCCCTGTACCGGTCCTTGGGCTTTCAGGATATGAAGGGGTATTTGAAATATAACGAAAAGTCGATTTAAGTCAAGGTGAGGAAGCATGAAAGCAGAAAAGGCAGTCACGCTGCAGGCAAGCGGAAAAAAGATACAGGTTTATTGTGCGGAACAGCCTGCGCCGCTGGTCATTTATCACGCCGTCATGGGGGAAGGAAACGCCCTGTGGCAGGCCCGCCGGAAGCCGTTCTGTTTCAGCAGCTCCTCGTGGCTGCCCTGCTCCACGATGTCGCTGTCCCGCATGACCAGAATGAGGTCGGCGTTCTTGATGGTGGACAGACGGTGGGCGATGACGAAGCTGGTGCGCTTGTCTGTCAGAGCGTCCATGGTCTGCTGGGTCAGCATTTCGGTCTTGGTGTCCACGCTGGAGGTGAGGATGTCTATGCACTGGTGGAATACGCAGAGGACGAGTTCCTGCAAACGATACGAAAGACAGCGGAGGAGCAATACAGGGAAGTAACGCTGGGGGAGCGGCAGTTTTTTGAGACGATCATCAGCTGCTGTCACCAGAACAAAGAGCGGGTGTCCATCCTGATGTCGGAGCAGAACCGTTCCCATTTTATGAGAAAGATCATGGAGAATGTCGAACACAATTTGCTTTGGGCAGGCAGCGTCACCCCCAATAAGCGGATCGTACGGGACGTGTACTTTTACGGAATCTTTCACGCCATATCGGTCAATTTCCAAAGCAAGGACGCATTGTCCGATGAAGATCTGCCGAATATGATTCAGACCATGTTCAATAGCTGGTACCTGCCTGAGATGACAAAAGACGCCTGACGTTTTTTCGAGGCCGCTTCCGCCAGGAAGCCGGCCTCGCTTTCTTTTTGGCTGTATCATACTCTTTTCAAATGTAAGATACTGGCGCATCCCAACCTGATTCACTACAACCTGTTTCAGAAGCCCTGGTGCTATGACAACATCCCCTATGCGGACTATTTCTGGCGTTGCGCAAAGGATTCCTCCTTTTATAAGGACATCCTGCGGCACAAGGAGACTTATTCTGAGGCGCAGAAGGCATCCGACCGCGTCTGCCTGGGCAACATGGTGCGCAAGGGGCCGGAAGTGCGCAAACAGCCCATCACCTTCCGCAAAATGAACGAGAAAGGAGCGCATATTCGTGTATGTTGATCGGAGGCAATAAAGCGCAGGTCGTGGCCAATATGCGCGCTGCCGCAGAGCGGGGGGACCTGAACTGTAAGGTGGAGGTGGATGACCCCGCCCTGACCAGGGAGGAGCAGGAGGCTGTCACCCAACAGTTTCTGGACAACTACAAAACCTTCTATGAGCGGGCCTACGGGAAAAAGCTGACCTATGACTTTGACGAGAGCGATATTGCCGGTTGGATTCCGCAGGCGCCGAAGGGCGAATAGCCCCACAGAAAGGAAGTGTCGTTGTGGAAGAAACAGAGAAAACCCTTCGCCTTGGAATCGACGTGGGTTCCACAACCGTCAAAGTGGTCGTCGCTGACCCGGAAACCGGGAAAATGCTCCACGCCCGCTATGTGCGGCACAACGCCAGGCAGCGGGAAACGGTGGACAGCCTGCTCCGGGAGGCGGCGGAGCAGTTCCCCGCGGCGCAGTTCCGGGCGGCGGTCTGCGGCTCCGGCGGCAGGCCCATTGCGCAAAAGCTGGGCGTTCCTTACGTACAGGAGGTGGTGGCCAATTCCGCCGCCTTCGCGCTGGCCGCGATGACCTGCCCGCTGGGGACGTGGAAGCCCATGACGCCGCTGACCCTGCCGTTCTCCGTCAGGGTGTCCGTCACCATGGTGTGCTCCAGCACGGGGATCTCGTAATGGCTCAGCACCTCCATCCACTTCTTGTGGCGGTCAAACCGGTCAAAGGACTCCGCATCGTCTCCCCGCTCCGGGTCAAACCAGCGGAAGCTGCTGGGCC
>JAJQBL010000111.1 GCA_021203325.1 Clostridiales bacterium
GACGGCGGGGCGGAACGGCAATCCCCGCCAGCCGCCATCGGCGGCAGTCTCACCACCTGAAAGTTACTTCGTCTGTTGCCTGACAGACCACTTACAGGTCAGGCGGCGCGAAGCCCGGCGGGATACGGGGAGATTCTTAAGAGGGACGCACAGCGGCCCTCTTGAGCCGCCCTCTTTCCCCCATTTCTCGGCGGCGCGAGAAATGGGGCCCCCGGAGGGAAACCACTTATTTCCTTTATCAATCCTTGTCTAAGGAGAACCACCCCATCAGAACATCAAAACAGAAAGGAGTCCCCCATGCCCCCCACCGTTTTAGCCATCGTCGGCCCCACCGCCTCCGGCAAAACCCGCATGGCCGTGGAGCTTGCCCTGGAGCTGGGGGGCGAGGTGGTGTCGGTGGACTCCATGCAGATCTACCGCCGCATGGACATCGGCACCGCCAAGCCCACCGAGGCCGAGCGCCGGGGCGTCCCCCATCATATGCTGGACGTGGCCGAGCCCTGGGAGAACTGGTCGGTGGCCCGGTATGTGGAATCGGCCTCCGCCTGTGTGGACGACATCCTCCGCCGGGGCAGGCTGCCCATCCTGGCGGGGGGCACCGGCTTGTGGCTGGACGCCCTGGTGGACGGCCGCACCTTCGCGGTGCAGTCCACCGGCTGGCGGGAGAAGCTCCGGGCGCGGGCCGAAGCCGAGGGGATGCCCGCCCTGCTGGCGGAGCTGGAGCGGGTGGACCCCGCCTCCGCCGCCCGGCTCCACCCCAAAGATGAAAAGCGCATCCTCCGGGCGCTGGAGGTCTACTACGAGACGGGCAAGACCATCACCGCCCACAATGAGGAGACGAAGCGCCTCCCGCCCCGGTACCGCGCCGTCACCATCGGCCTCCGGGACGAGAACCGGGCGGACTCCTGGGCCCGCATCGACCGGCGGGTGGACGAGATGATGGCCCGGGGCCTGCCAGCGGAGGTGGCGAAGCTGCTGGCGGAAGGCGTCCCCCCGGACTGCACCGCCATGCAGGCCATCGGCTATAAGGAGCTGGCCCAGGCCCTCCGCACCGGCGGCGACTTACAGCAGGCGGCGGCGGAAATCAAGCTCCGCACCCGGCAGTACGCCAAGCGGCAGCTGACCTGGTTCCGGCGGAATCCGGACACCTTCTGGATTCTCTGGAAAAAACCGCTGGATTTTGCGGCGGGCCGACGGTCTGCGACAGAAAAACTGGCGGAACTGGGGCTATACTCAGGGGGAGGACAGGCCAGGCCCTGAACGGATTCTCCCCAGACTGGCACTGTGCTACATTTTAGATGAAAGAAGTGCCAGACAATGCAAAAGAACAACAATTTACAGGACAGCTTCCTCTCCCAGGTGCGCAGGAACAGGGTCAGCCTGACTATGTTCCTGATGAACGGGTTCCAGATGCACGGGGTCATCACCGGGTTCGACGCCTTCGTGGTGGTGCTGAACACCGACGGGAAGCAGCAGGTGATCTACAAACACGCCATCTCCACCATCACGCCGGAGCATCCGGTGGACCTCCGGGAGGGGGACGCCGCCGCCGGACTCCGGGGCGGGGAACGGTACATCTATCGCCCGGAGGGGGAGTAAGGGGTGGAACCGCCGGGTTCCCCCATCCGGTAGGGGTGCTTTGTGCGCCCGGCCAGCCTTTTGTTCTCTGCCGTCCCTTTTTCAGGGGAACACCTCCGATACGGTTCCCCCAGAAAAGCCGGTTCCCATCCTGGCGGAAAAAACGATTCCCTTTGCCAAACCTTTTCTTAGGGGAAACAGAGCGGGCGCACACTGTGCGCCCCTACGGAAAGACGGAAAACACAGTCATAATTGCCCAGGAGTGCAAGACCCTCAAATTGATGGCATTGCCCTTCGGGGGAGGCAGGAGGTTGTTGTAACCGCCGCGTGATTGCCGCCCCTGAAAGGGGAGGCGCCCCCGCAGGGGGCGGAGGGGTTCCTAACAGCACTCATCCTCACAGACACAGACAGGAGGAACACCATGAAACCACCCAAATATGTGACCACCATCGCCATGTGGATTCTTATGCTGGGCATACTGGCCTATTTCGCCGTGTATGTGGTCAACTACTTCTTCGGCAACGTCCAGACCGAGCTGCTCTACACCTACACGGCGGAGGAGACCGTCTCCATCAGCGGCTACCTCTTCCGGGACGAGGAGCCCATCGTCTCCACCGACGAGCTGGTGGAGGTGACGGTGGCGGAGGGGGCCAGGGTGGCCGCCGGCGGGGAGCTGGCCCTGGTCTACGACAGCCAGGAGAGTCTGGAGAACCATGAGGCCCTGGTGGCCCTGGAGGAGGAGCTGAGCACCCTGGCCTACATCCGCAGCCACAGCTCCGACGACGCTGACGAGAGCCAGCTGGGCAGCCAGATCAGCGATGCCATCGTGGCCCTGCGCACCCAGGTCTCCCGGCAGAACCTGTCCGACCTGTCCGACAGCACCGCCGCCCTGAAACAGCTGATCTACCGTCAGGACTACACCTATAACGGCAATGAGGCTCTGGAAAACGAGATCGCCCAGCTCCAGTCGGAGATCCGGGCCATGTCCAGCCAGGAGAGCGACAACGTCTCCACCATCACATCGGAGCGCAGCGGCATCTTCTCCTCCCTGGTGGACGGGTATGAGTCTGTGCTGACGGTGGAGGCCCTGGAGGGCCTGACCCCCTCCGGCCTGGAGGAGCTGGTGAGCCGGCAGGAGGAGGTGGACGAGGACGCCTACCTGGGCAAGCTGATTTATGGCAACACCTGGTACTACGCCGCCACCATGAGCCAGAGCACGGCGGATGAGCTGACCATCAACGGCAGCGCCACCCTCCGCTTCACCTCCGCCGGAGATATGACCTGCACGGTGGAGTCTGTCTCCGACCCGGAGGACGGGCAGGTGGTGGTGGTGTTCTCCTCAGATAAGTATCTGTCCGAGGTGACGCTGCTGCGGGATCAGACGGTGGAGCTGGTGCTGGACACCGTCACCGGCTACCGGGTGCCCACCTCCGCCATCCGGGTGGAGAACACCAGCGGCATCACCGGGGTCTACCGGCTCTACGGCACCCAGGCCACCTGGGTGGAGGTGGACATCCTCTACACCGGAGAGGACTACTACCTCATCGAGCAGTCCACCGTCTATGACGACGAGGGCAACGCCGTGGAGCTGACCACCCTCCAGGAGGCCAGACGGCTCCGGGACGGGGCGGAGATCATCACCAAGGGGACGGATATTTACGACGGGAAAGTAATTCAGTAGGCTTCGGCCACAATACAATGTCATCAGCCTAAGATGAAATCTATCCTGCGTTGAGGAGAATAACGCAGCCGTACAGTCAGATGTCCACGACCAAAGGGCAACAAAATTGACGCCACGTTACGCCCGCCTCCGGCAGGGCGGAACGGGCGGCAATCCCCGCCAGCCGCCATCGGCGGCAGCTTTGGTGCGTAACAAGTTACATCGTCTCTGGCGAAACAGACCACTTGACAGTAGGACAACGCGAAGCCCCAGGGTTATAGGAGAGGGGTTCTTAGGCGGATTTTGCGTAAAAAATATGCCGGGGGCATATTTTTAGCAAAATCCTGAGCCAGCTTGCTGGCGAAGCCACTGAAAAAGATAGGTAGTACCTTAAAGTTTCTGATAACGGAGGTGCCCCGAGCTTCCCCCTGAGCCGCCCTCTTTCCCCCATTTCTCGGCGGTACGAGAAATGGGGCCCGCCCGGAGGGCAAAACCTTTTTCCTTTATCCTGCCTTATCTAAGGAGGAAACGTCCGGGCGCACACTGTGCGCCCCTACGGAAAGACGGATGACGGAGTGCAACTCCCTGAAACTGACAACATTTCCCACAACAGACAGAAAGGTGTGGATATTGCATGAGTATCGAAGAACATGCGCAGGCCGTTCAGGCCCGCATCCGGGCGGCGGAGCGGACGGCGGGCCGACCCGAAGGCAGCGTCACCCTGGTGGCCGCCACCAAGGTGCAGACGGACGACACCATCCGGGCGGCCATCGCCGCCGGCATCACCGTCTGCGGGGAGAACCGGGTGCAGGAGTTCACCGCCCACGACGCGGCGGGGGCCTACGCGGGGGCCGACGTGCAGTTCATCGGCCACCTGCAAAAGAACAAGGTGAAATACCTGGTGGGCAGGGTCAGCCTGATTCAGTCGGTGGACAGCCCCGCCCTGCTGGAGGCCATCAGCAGCCGGGCGGAAAAACTGGGCGTGGTGCAGGATATCCTCATCGAGGTGAACATCGGTGAGGAGGCCTCCAAGTCCGGCGTCCGGCGGGAGGAGGCGGCGGCGCTGCTGGCCCTGGCCGACACCCTCCCCGGCGTCCGGGCCAGAGGACTGATGGCGATCCCCCCCGTCAGCCGGGAGCCGGGAGGAAATCGGCCGTTTTTTGCCGAACTCTATCAGCTTTTTGTTGACATTAGGGGACAAATGGGCCATAATAATAGTGATTTGGACTGCCTGTCCATGGGAATGAGCGGCGACTTTGAGGACGCCATCGCAGAAGGCGCCACCATGGTGCGGGTGGGGACGGCCCTGTTCGGCCCCCGGCCCCCCATGCGCCAGCAGGGTTGAGGGCCTGCGCTCTGCGCCCTGTACAGGCTGAATCGTCATTTTTCCTTGAAGGAGGAACATAATAATGGGTTTTATGGATGAATTGAAGCGCCTCGCCCGGCCCTATGAGGACGAGGAGGAAGAAGCAGAAGCCCCCAGCAACACCGCCTCCATTGAGGAGGAGCGGAGCCGCCGGGCCGCCGACCCGGCCCCGGAGGAGCCGGAGTATGTGCCCTTCCCCTCCCCGACCCAGGACCACTCCAACAAGGTGGTCACCATGAACACCACCACCCAGCTGAAGGTGGTGCTGGTGAAGCCCACCCAGTTTGAGGACGCCTCCGCCATTGCGGACCACCTGCGGGACAAGCGGACGGTGGTGCTGAACCTGGAGGGCACCGAGAAGGACATCGGCCGCCGCCTGCTGGACTTCCTCTCCGGCGTGGCCTATGCCCAGGAGGGCAAGATCAAGAAGGTGGCCCGCTCCACCTACATCATCACCCCCTACAATGTGGACATCGTGGGCGACCTGCTGGACGAGCTGGAGAAGAACTCCGGTATGTATTTCTGAGCCAATCGCCGACTGACAGAATTCTGACAGCGCACTGCGGGCGGGTCCGCCCGCCCGGACAGACAGAAAAGGAGGGTTCCTGTTGTTATGATGACACCCCAAGAGGTAGCGGAATACGGCTTCGCCAGAGGAAAGCTGGGCGGCTACAACACCGCCGATGTGGACAGCTTTATGGAGGCCGTCACCACCGATTACACCGCCCTGTATAAGGAAAACGCGGGGCTGAAAAACAAGCTGAAGGTGCTGGCCACCAAGCTGGCGGAGTACCGGGAGACGGAGGAATCCATGCGCTCCATCGTGTCCACCGCCCGGCGGATGGCAGACGGCATCGTGGCCGAGGCGGAGGCCCACCGCCAGCAGATGCTGCAGGAAGCCGACGACGAGGTGGCCGAATACTGCAATCAGCTCCAGCAGGAGATCGCCGACGCGGAGGCCCAGCTGGCCGCCGCCCAGGAATCCACCCGCAGCTTCGTCACCACCGTCCGGAGCCTGGTGTCCAGAGAGCTGACCTTCCTGGACCAGATCAGCGCCGTGAAGGGCGAGGAGCCCGCTCCCCAGGTGCCGGAGATGAAGGAGGAGATCGCTGTCACCGCCGCCGCCATTGACGACTCCATCCGCCAGATGCTCTCCGAGGAGGAGCTGGCCGCCCTGGACGCCGCCGGGGCCGAGGCGGAGGCCGACCCCACCGCCGCCTATAATCAGGAGATCGACCAGCTGCTGGACGACGTCAACGCCTCCGGCGATGAGGACGAGGCCACCCGGCGGGTGGACTTCTCCGACGTTGACTTTTCCAGGGATTACGAGACCTGACCCATAGAAATCCGCTTTGTACGGGAACCCCTCCACCGGCTGCCGCCGGTGGCTTCCCTCATCCAGTAGGGGCGCACAGTGTGCGCCCGGCCGACCTTTCCGCTTCGGAAAAGGCGGTTGAAAGGGAAGGGGGTTTGCCCTCACGGTGGACTTCCTTAGAGAACGTTCGCTATTGAGACTTTGCCCGGCCTTCCCTGCCGGGAAGCGGGGCCTACTTTTCTCGCTCCGCCGAGAAAAGTAGCAAAAGAGGGCGGCTTAGGGGGAAGCTCGGGGCCTCGCTCCCCCCTAAGAACCCCTCTCCTATCCCGCAGGGGCTTCGCGCTGTCCAGCCCATAGGTGGTCTATCCCGTCAGAGACGATGTGACTTGATACGCACCAAAGCTGCCGCCGATGGCGGCTGGCGAGGATTGCCGCCTACGTTCCTGCCTTACGGCGGAACGTGGCGTCAATTTTGTTGTCCTTTGGTCGTGGAAATCTGACTGTCCCACTACGGTTTACTCCTGACGGAGGGATAGACTGCATCTTTTAAGTTGATGACATTACTGGCTGGCCGCAAGGCCAGACTGAGGGGTTTCTTCGGTATCCCTCTCCGAACCCCCGATTCCCGTGGACCTGACCCAACCGGCGCCCACCGGCGCAGAAAAAGAAAAAAAGTAAAGAGGTAAGCAAGACCATGCCAGATTATAACAAGACCATCCTCCTGCCCAAGACGGACTTCCCCATGCGGGCGGCGCTGGCCAAGCGTGAGCCTGCCATGCTGGACGAGATGTACCGGAAGGACATCTATAAAAAGCTGATGAAGAAGAACGAGGGCAAGCCCAGATTCATCCTTCACGACGGCCCTCCCTATGCCAACGGCGACATCCACATCGGCACTGCCATGAACAAGGTGCTGAAGGACTTCATCGTCCGCTCCAAGAACATGATGGGCTACCAGGCCCCCTATATCCCCGGCTGGGACACCCACGGTATGCCCATCGAGACCGCCATTCAGAAGAAGGGCGTCAAGCGCAATGAGATGCCGGTGCCGGAGTTCCGGGACAAGTGCCGGGCCTTCGCCATGGAGCAGCTGAACCGCCAGCGGGACAGCTTCAAGCGGCTGGGGGTCATCGGCGACTGGGACGACCCCTATATCACCCTGAAGCCGGAGTTCGAGGCCAAGCAGGTGGAGGTCTTTGGGGCCATGGCCCAGAAGGGTCTGATTTATCAGGGTCTGAAGCCTACCTACTGGTGCCCCACCTGTGAGACCGCCCTGGCCGAGGCCGAGGTGGAGTATCAGGACGACCCGGTCACCACCATCTATGTCAAGTTTAAGGTCCATGACGACAAGGGCAAGCTGGCCCAGTACGGCGACCTGGACAAGATGTACTTCGTCATCTGGACCACCACCACCTGGACCCTCCCCGGCAACGTGGCCATCTGCCTGAACGCCCAGCTGGAGTATGCCCTGGTGAAGATCCCCTCCGGCGACATCCTCATCATGGCCGCTGAGCTGGTGGACAACGTCATGGCGGAGAGCGGCATCACCGAATACGAGACGGTGGCCACCCTGTACGGCGACGAGTTTGAATATATGACCGCCTACCATCCCTTTATGGAGCGGGATTCCCTGATCATTCTGGGCGACCATGTCACCCTGGACGCCGGTTCCGGCTGCGTCCACACCGCCCCCTCCTTCGGCCTGGACGACTTCTATATCTGCCAGAAGTACGACCAGCTGGAGACGGGCATTGACATGGAGGTGTCCGTCAACGCCCAGGGCTATCTGAACGAGTTTGCCGGCCCGTACAAGGGCCTCCACGTCACCAAGGCTCACCCCGTCATCTACAAGGACCTGGTGGAGAGCGGGGCGCTGCTCTCCAGCAAGGACCTGACCCACTCCTACCCCCACTGCTGGCGGTGCAAGAAGCCCGTCATTTTCCGGGCCACCCAGCAGTGGTTCGCCAGCGTGGACGCCATCAAGGAGCAGGCCGTGGCCGCCTGCGACTCCATCCAGTGGAAGCCGGAGTGGGGCAAGGAGCGGATGATCTCCATGATTCGGGAGCGGAGCGACTGGTGCATCTCCCGTCAGCGCACCTGGGGCGTCCCCATCCCCATCTTCTTCTGCCAGGACTGCGGCAAGCCCTACTGCACCCCGGAGTCCATCGCAAAAGTCTCCGCCATCTTCAAGGAGGAAGGCTCCAACGCCTGGTGGGCCAGGTCCGAGGAGGAGCTGATGCCGGAGGGGGCAGCCTGCTCCTGCGGCTGCACCGCCTTCCGGAAGGAAAAGGACATTCTGGACGTGTGGTTCGACTCCGGCTCCACCTGGAAGGCGGTGTGTGAGGAGCGGCCTGAGCTGACCTACCCCGCCGACCTGTACCTGGAGGGCGGCGACCAGTATCGCGGCTGGTTCCAGTCCTCCATGCTGACCTCCATTGCCGCCAACGGCATCGCCCCCTATAAGCAGATCGTCACCCACGGCTGGACAGTGGACGGCCAAGGCAAGGTCATGCACAAGAGTCTGGGCAACGCCATCTCCCCCCAGGACACCATCAAGGAGTACGGCGCGGACATCTTCCGCCTGTGGGTGTCCTCCGCGGACTACACTCAGGATATGCGGCTGTCCAAGGCCATCCTGAAACAGCTCTCCGACACCTATCTGAAAATCCGCAACACCAGCCGGTATATCCTGGGCAACCTGAACGGCTTCGACCCGGATAAGGACATGGTGGCGGTATCCGACCTGCTGCCCCTGGACAAGTGGGCGGTGGCCGCCCTGAACAAGCTGGCGGGGAAGGTGTGGGGCGCCTACGACAGCTATGACTTCCATGTGGTCTACCGCGAGGTGTACAACTTCTGCGTGGTGGAGATGTCCAACTTCTACCTGGACATCATCAAGGACCGGCTGTACTGCGAGGCGGCGGACTCTCTGGAGCGGAGAAGCGCCCAGAGCGCCATCTATCTGATTCTGGACGGCCTGGTGCGGATGATCGCCCCCATCCTGGCCTTCACCAGCGAGGAGATCTGGCAGGCCATGCCTCACGACGCCTCCGCCGACGGAGAGGCGGTGCTGCTGAACCAGCTGCCCCGGTACCGGGAGGACCTGGCCCTCGCCGGGGAGGAGGAAACCTACTGGCAGAGCCTGATGAACCTGAAATCCGACGTGAACCTGGCGCTGGAGCAGGCCCGGGCCAGCAAGCTGTGCAAGAAGAGCACCGACGCCAGCGTCACCCTGTACCTGACCGGCGAGGCGGTGGAGGTGTACAACACCGTGAAGGACGCCAAACTGAATGACCTGTTCATTGTCTCCAAAGTCACCGCCGTGGAAGGCGGCGGCGACGGGGTGGAAGGGGTCAGCGTCCCCGGCCTCACTGTCAGGGTGGAGGTGGACACCGACTATAAGTGCCCCCGCTGCTGGCTCCACAACGCCGCCATCACCCAGGAGGGCGGCCTCTGCCCCCGGTGCGCCAACGCCGTGAAGGGGCTGGAGCTGGAGTAACTGTTTTCCCATAGCGTAAATGAAATGCGCCCCCCGGCCCAGTGGGCCGGGGGGCTTGGTTTCCTTAGGCAAGGAAAGAGGAAGGAACTACGTTTTAAAGTGCTCCCCAAGTCAAGGACAA